>JBFZFD010000077.1:0-5761 GCA_041306485.1 Opitutia bacterium
TGACAGGGACGGCGGGGCTTCCAAGGGTGGGGCTCCCATGGTCATCACCTGGCTCCAGACCGCCACCCAGAAGCACCACCGCCTGATCTTCGGCTTCCTCCTGGTCGTGGTCGTTATCTCCTTCGTCTTCTATACGGGGACAGATCCGAATCAGCCCACCTTCCGGGGCGACACCAAGTATATGGGGGTCGACTTAGGCAACCCTCGTGCCATCGAGCGCTTCGACGACACCCTCCGCCTCTCGGGATTCCCAGTGCAGGGAGAGCGCCGCACCTACGAAATCTGTTTGGCCATCGCCCGTAAACATCTCGCCGACCAGCTCGAGATTCCCACGCCCTCCGACGCCATCATTCAGGAAAGGGTAAAGGAGATCCTCGTCCGCGGTGCCGCTGGGGCGACCATCGACCCTAAGTCTTGGGAGGCCTTTGTCACCCGCCTGCAGCTCGAGCTTGGCTGCGACCGCGCCGAGGCCCTCGCCCGTTTCGAGACCGTACTCCGCGACCAGCTGCGCTGGGAAAAGGCTTCAAACCTCCTTGCTGGCCCGGGCCACGCCGCGCCCGCCGAGGTACGCCGGGCGCTCGAGGAGTTGGGCACACGCTGGACAGTCCAGGTGGCCGCGCTTGCCAGCCAGGCCTTCAAGCCGGAGATCCCTGAGGACCTCGTTAAGGCCAAGGCGTATTTCACGGCCAACATCGAGCGCTACCGCATCGCCACTCGCCTCCAAGTGAAGGCGGCAACCTTCCCCGCGCCCGCGCCCTCCAAGCGGGTGGTGACGGACGAAGAAATCCAGGCCCACGCCTACAACTTCGCTGCCGAGCTGGGCATCGCCGATGGCAAGGTCGCCGACGAGGTGAGCCGTCGTAAGGTGGAAATCACCGCACGCATCCTAGCGCTCGAAGGCGTGCAGGAACAGTGCGTCAACCTCAGCGACCGCCTTATCGAGCGCTTCCCCTCTGTCGACCAGATGCCTCCCACCGCCGACATCCTAGCTTGGGTCGCCGCGCAGAAGGGCACCTTACGCGACCTCCCCGCCTTCTCGGCCGATGAGTCTCCCTCCTCGCCTGGCATCCCTGCCGCCGCCATGCGCGCCGCCTCTGGGCTCGCGGATTCCACCGGCTGGCACACCGAATTCTACCCCACGCCAGCTGGACCCGTCCTGCTCGTGGTTAGCGAACGCATACCCTCGCGTCTACCAGAGTTCGAGGAAGTGCGCGCCTCGGTCCTTACCGATTGGCGAGAGAGCGAGCGAGGGCGCCTGCTCCTGCTACGCGCCAAGGAAGCTGGCGATGCTCTCTCTGCCGCCGTCAAGGCAGGCAAGGCATTTGAAACTGCTGCGCGCGAGCTCGGCCTGACCCTACCGACCGCCCCCGCGCCCTTCACTGCGGCGGACATCCCAGAGTCGGTGCGCGGCACGACGGTCTCGACCCTTAGCGCCTTGTCGGAGGCCGGAGAAGGTAAGGTCACCTCGGCGATTCGCGTCGCCGGAGGCGACTTCGTCTACCTGCGCGCGACCGCGCGTGTGCTCTCCCCAGTTGATCCTGCTTCGGAGGCCTTCCGCAACGCGCTCGGCAACCTCGCCAGACGTCAGGCGCAGACGACCTTGTTGGGTAACCCCGGCTTCACCCTGCCCAACGGGCAGACCATTGGCGGTGGCGGTATTGGCCTACTGGACGAGCTTACCACTAAGCCGACTGTCGGTAGCTCCATCGAGCGCTAAGCCCGCTCAGGCGCTCAGCACCGCCTCGACGAACCCGGAGCGGGCGTCGAAGTGCGGGTTGTGTCCGCTCTCGGCCAAGGTCACGACATCCGCCGAGGGAAAGCGCAGGCGGAATGCTGGCAGATCGCTATCGAGTACGTAATCAGATTTTCCACCGCGGATAAGGCGGCAGGGTCCGGCGTAGGTCTGGCCAGGGGCGAGGGGGTCGTCGAGCAGTTGCGGAAGCGACTCAGAGAGGGCGGCGAGATTGACCTTCCAAGCCCAGCGACCCCCGGCGTCCTGTCCGAGGTTGGTGAGGATGAACTGGCGCAGTGCCCAGTCAGGCAGGAGGTCGGAGAGGGCCAGGTCGGCGTCTTTGCGTGAGGCAATGGAGGAGAGGTCGAGCCGGCGCATGGCCTCGAAGTCGACCCTGAGGCGGCCAGGGTAGGCGCGCGGGGCGATGTCGACCACGGTGAGCCGAGCGACAGAGGAAGGATGGTCGGCGGCCAAGCGCATCGCGACCTTCCCGCCGAGGCTATGTCCCATCAGATGTACCGGCCCACTGAGAGTGTCGCTGAGCCAGGTTAGGACATCTCCCGCCATCGCAGCGAAGCTGCAATCATTATCCCAGGGAGATTCTCCGTGGTTGCGCAGGTCAAGCGCGACGACCCTGGGTCCACGCGCGGCGAGGGCGGCGCCGGCGGACTGCCAGTTGCGAGAGGAGCCGAGCAGTCCATGGAGAACGACCAAGGGGGGCTCGCCTGCCCCACCAAGCTCGCGACTGGCCAGGGCGAGGGTCACTGGACGATGCGTCCCGTAGCGGTCTGGATGCCCGAGAGCAGCATCTCGAGGGCTTGGGGGGCGGGAGACCGGGCGAGGGCCTCGGCCTTGGCCACTTGGCCGGAACGGACGAGGCGCACAAGGTCGGCGTTGAGGGCGCGGGAGCCGTTCTCTTTGCCCGCGTCAACGAGGTCCGGAATCTTCTCGAACTGCCCCTCAGCCAGGACCCTTCGGACGAGCGAGTCGACCACGAGGACCTCGCAGGCGGGGAGCACACCCTGCCCGTCCGCGCGCGGGACTAAGGTCTGGACGACGATGGCGCGCAAGGTCGCGGCCACGGCGCGGCGGGCGGTCGGAATCTCTTCCGGGCTGAAGAACTCAAAGAGACGCTGGATGGCCTGCTGGGCGGTGCCAGCATGCAAGGTCGAGAGCACGAGGTGCCCAGTCTCCGCCGCCTGCAGGGCGGTCTCGAAGGTGATGCGGTCGCGCATCTCGCCAATGAGAATGACATCTGGGTCTTGGCGAAGGGCAGCCCTCAGGCCGTCGGCGAAGCCAGGCACATCGATACCCACCTCGCGCTGGCTGAAGCTGCAGCGTTGGTCGGCGAAGAGAAACTCGACTGGATCCTCGAGGGTGACCACGTGAAGGTCGGCAGTCTCGTTGAGGTGGCGCAGGAGTGCGGCGAGGGTCGAGCTCTTGCCCGAGCCTGTCGGTCCGCAGACAAGGACGATACCTGAGGCAAGTTCGGCCAGCCGGGCGAGTGCGGGGTCGAGATGAATGTCGGCGAGGGAGGGAGGCGATGTCTTGACGAGGCGGAGCACAGCGCCGGCGGTGCCGCGCTGTCGGTAGGCATTGACCCGGTAGCGCCCGGCCTCGGCGCGGTCGAAGGCATAGTCGATCTGGTGATCACGCTCCCAGGCCTGGTGGAAGACAGCTGGGAGGGTCGCGGCGATGAAGCCATCGATCTGGGAAGCGTCGAGGGGGGCCATCTCTGCCGCCACGAGTGAACCATCGACGCGGAAGAGGGCGGGACGGCCCACGCGCAGGTGGATGTCACTCGCGGAGTTCTCCACCGCCAGTCGGAGAAGGGCTTCGATGACGGAAGGGATGTGAGGCATAGGCTTTTTGTTTGTCTCCGGGAGGCCCCCCGGGTTGGCTGTCGAGCAGACAACCGGCACCGATGGACCCTACAGGAACACAGACAGGCAATGCCTTGACCCGCCGGGGGACAAACCCTTTCTCCGGGGCTCATACCGCCTTGGTCACCCCTTTCCGCAACGGGAAGGTCAGCTGGGAGGACCTCTCCCGGCTCATCGAGCACCAGGTCGCCGGGGGTATCCATGGCTTAGTCGCGGTCGGTACGACTGGAGAATCCCCCACCCTAGACTACGATGAGCACATCGAAGTCATCCAGCGTACGGTCGAATTCTCCCGGGGCCGGCTTCCCGTGATGGCAGGCACGGGGTCCAACGCCACCGCTGAGGCCGTCGACCTTGTCCAACGGGCCGACGCCGTCGGCGTCTCCTCCCACCTCCAGGTCGCGCCCTACTACAACAAGCCCAGCCAAGAGGGCCTCTTCCGTCACTTCTCGGCCATCGCCGAGGCGACCGAGCGCCCCATCATCCTCTACTCCATCCCCAGCCGCTGTGGCATCGAGATCGCGGTCGAGACGGTGGTCCGCCTACGCAAGGCCTACCGCAACATCGTCGGCATCAAGGAAGCAGGGGGCTCAGTGGAGAAGGCCGGCCGCCTCGTGCGCGAACTCGACCCTGAATTCACGGTGCTTTCGGGTGACGATGCCTTGACCGTCGCCTTCGCCGAGTTCGGCGCCCAAGGCATCATCTCGGTCGCCTCCAATCTGATTCCTGCCGAGGTCAGTAAGCTCGCTCGCCTCTGCGGCGAAGGTAACCTACCGGAAGCGCGCGACCTCCATATCCGCCTGAGCGAGCTCTTCCGGACGCTCTTCGTCGAGCCCAACCCCGTGCCGGTTAAGCACCTGCTAGCCCGAGCTGGGATCATCAGCTCGGCCGAGGTGCGCCTGCCGCTCTGCGAAATGTCCGCTGCCAATCGCGCCGCTGTCGAAGCGGTGGCCGACGCCTTCCAATCCACCCAACGATGAGCCAACCCCTGCACATTCTCCTCCAAGGCTCGAAGGGGCGCATGGGCGGGGCTATCGCCACCGTCGCCGCGGCGGCCGGAGTGCACGTCACAGGCGTCGACCAAGGAGACGATGCCTCTGCACATATCGCCGGGGCCGATGTGGTTGTGGATTTCTCGCTGCATTCCGTGACCCTCGGAATTGCCACGCTAGCTGCGCGCCACGGCAAGCCCCTCGTCATCGGTACCACCGGGCATACCGAGCAGGAGAGAGCGGCTATTCGCCAGGCGGTCGCCACCATCCCCGTGGTTTGGGCGGGCAACTATTCCATTGGGGTCAACTTGCTCAATGCCCTCGTGCGTCAGGCCGCCCGCAGCCTCGGCAGTGGATGGGACATCGAGCTGGTCGAGATGCACCACCGCCTCAAGAGGGACGCGCCCAGCGGGACGGCCGAGCACCTGCTCAACATTCTACGTGAGGAGCGTAAGGTCGGGGTGGATCAACTCCGCCACGGACGCGCCGGACTCGTCGGAGAGCGCACCGCCTCCGAGATTGGCGTCCATGCCCTGCGCGGCGGGGATGTCATCGGCGACCACACTGTCATGTTCTCTGCCGACGGCGAGCGCCTCGAGCTCACTCACAAGGCTTCCTCTCGTACCATCTTCGCCCAAGGTGCCCTGCGTGCTGCGACCTGGGTTGCGGGCAAGCCTGCTGGCATCTACGGCATGGAGCAGGTGCTTGGGTTAGCTGATTAGCGGGGTTAGCTGGTTAGCGGAAATAGCTCGTTAGCTCGATAGCTCTTTAGCTCTTTGGCTCGTTAGCTGTCCGATTCCGTGCCGCCGTGCCGCTGTGCAGCTGATCGAGGGCCGAAGGCCCGAGGTCACGACGTGGTCGTGCCCCTACCCAAGGCAGAGACCTTGCGACGCTGGGCTAGTGATACGAGCGCAGCGAGTTGTGCCGAGCTAGCGAGCTAAAGAGCTAACGAGCTATATTTCAGAGCCCCTGTCATCGGCTCAGCGCCCAAGTGCCGCCTTGACCAGTTGGTCTGCGGTAGCTGCGGGACCGGCCTTAGCTAGGGCGGCGCGTACCAGCTTGTCGGCGTCGGCGGCCTTGGTGCCGAGCGCGATGAGCGCGGCGACGGCGTCGGCCGAGGCCGAGGCTGGTGCGGGCTGCCCAGTCTGGGAGAG
>JBFZFD010000078.1:0-11739 GCA_041306485.1 Opitutia bacterium
TGACCACGGTCGCCAAGCCCCGCTTCACCCTCGAGTTCGAGAAGCCCATCCGGGAAATCGAGGACCAGATTTCCCAACTCCGAGCATCCTCGGAGGGCGCAGGCATCGATGCCTCCAAGGAGATGTCTTCGTTGGAGGACAAGTTGGACAAGACCCGGCGCGACATTTACGGCAACCTCAACCCCTGGCAGCGCGTCCAGCTGGCGCGCCATCCCCGCCGCCCCTACTCCCTGGACTACATCCAGCTGCTCTTTGATGACTTCCAGGAGCTCCACGGCGACCGTCTCTTTATGGACGATGAGTCCATCGTGGGCGGCACCGCCATCTTCGAGGGCAACCCTGTGGTCGTCATCGGCCAACAGAAGGGTCGTGACACCAAAGAGAACCTTCGCCGCAACTTCGGCTGTCCCAATCCCGAGGGCTATCGTAAGGCCCTCCGCTTGATGCGCCTGGCCGAGCGCTTCGGCCTGCCAGTCGTCACTCTCGTCGACACCCCCGGTGCCTTCCCTGGTATCGGCTCCGAGGAGCGGCACGTGGCCGAGGCCATCGCGGTCAACCTGCGTGAGATGAGCCAGCTGCGCGTCCCCATCGTCACCTTCGTCATCGGCGAGGGCGGCTCCGGTGGCGCCCTCGGTATCGCTGTCTCGGACCGTGTCTATATCCTCGAAAATGCCTACTACTCGGTCATCTCGCCCGAGGGCTGCGCCGCTATTCTCTTTAAGGACCGCGCCCACGCGCCCAAAGCTGCCGAGGCCCTTAAACTAGACTCCGCCAACCTCGTCCGACTCGGCGTGGTCGATGGCATCGTACGCGAGCCTCTCGGCGGCGCCCAGGAAGACCCCGCAGCCACCGCCTCCGGCATTCGTAAGACCCTCCGCGGATCCATCGCCGAACTCTCCAAGCTCAAGGTCGAACGCCTCCTCGCTCTCCGTTACGCGAAGTATCGCGCGATGGGCGTCTACGCTTCCTGAACGGGCCCGGCTGACGTGGCTACCTCTGGCTGCCCGCTCGGGTAGCGGAAGGGTCGGTCCTCGTAGTTGCGCAGGTGTACCCATCCCTCGCGCATGGCCTCGATGTATTCCGGGTTGATCGGGATCTTCCCGCCGCCTCCGGGCGCATCGATGACATACTGCGGCACGGCGAAGCCAGTGGTGTGGCCGCGCAGCCCGCGGATCAGCTCGATGCCGCGCTCGACCGGTACCCGCAGGTGGCCTGAACCCTCGATGAGGTCACAGGCGTAGAGGTAGTAAGGGCGAACCCTCATGCGCAGCAGGCGGTGGACGAGCGAGCGGAGGGTCTCCGCGTCATCGTTGACCCCGCGCAGCAGGACCGACTGATTGCCCAGCGGCACCCCAGCAAGTGCGAGCCGCTCGCAGGCTGCGGCGAGTTCGACCGTACACTCGCGCGGATGGTTGGTGTGGATGTTGACCCAGACGGGGCCATGGCGGCGGAGGATGTCGGCCAAGGCGGGCGTGATGCGCTGGGGCAGGAAGACTGGGATGCGCGACCCGATGCGGATGACCTCGAGGTGAGGGATGGTGCGGAGCCTGCCGAGCAGGGCATCTAGCTTGCTGTCGGAGAGAAGCAGGGGGTCTCCGCCGGAGAGCAGCACGTCGCGCACCTCCGGATGGGCCGCGATGTAGGAGATGCCCGCCTCGAGCTCGGGATGGAAGTCGTACTGCTGTGCATTCGAAACCAGCCTGCTTCGGGTGCAGTAGCGGCAGTAGGCTGCGCAGCGGTCAGTGACGAGGAAGAGCACCCGGTCGGGGTAGCGATGGACAATGCCAGGGACGGGTGAGTCGCCGTCTTCGCCGACCGGATCCGGGGTCTCGCCGGGCGAGGTAACGGATTCCTCGATGCGCGGGATGACCTGACGGCGGATAGGGCAGGAGGGGTCGTCCCGGTCAATCAGGTTGAAGAAGTGTGGGGTGATGGCCAGGGCGAGCTTCCCGGGCGCGAAGAGACACCCCGCCCGCTCCTCGGGGGTGAGGGTCATGCGGGCCTCGAGGTCGGCCAAGGATGTCAGGCGATTCCTCAGCTGCCAATGCCAGTCGTTCCAGTCCTTCTCTGGCGTGTCGGCCCAGAGGCCTTGTCCGGAATGCCAGCGGTTAGGATGGTCATGGGGGAACATCTTGTGTTCTGACCAACCTAGCATTCCACCCCGGGCAGGCAAACGCCAACCCGCCTTTTTCAGCGGGGAAGGTGCCAGATATTGCGGAACTCGATGGGGTCGCCGTGGAACTGGATCGCGATGGGAGCCGTGGGGGGGTGCTTCGCGTAGGTGGCGACGCGTCGGTGGGCGCTGATGCCCATGAGTTCCTGTCGGTCGTGGACGGTCACCCCGTTGTGGACGACGGTGATGGTGGCTGGCTTGGTCACTTTACCGTCCTCGGCGAAGACGGGCGCCTGGAAGTCGATGTCATAGCTCTGCCACTCTCCCTGGGGAAGGGAGGCGTTGGCGACCGGAGGAAACTGCCCGTAGAGCGAGGCAGCCTGGCCGTCGGCGTAGGTGACGTTCTCGAACGACTCAAGGATCTGCACCTCGTAGCGCTCGAGGAGGAAGAAGCCGCTGTTGCCGCCGCTCTGGCCGCTAACCTTTCGGCCAGTGGGAATGCGCCACTCCACGTGGTAGCTTCCAGACCCGTAGGAGTCCTTGGTCTTAATGTCGTTAGCCGTCGCAATCATGGCGCCGTCCTTTACCGGCCAAACCTGAGGTTTCTTGCCACCACGCGGCACCCAGGCGTCGTTGCCCTTACCGTCAAAGAGAATGATCGCGCCCTTGGGGGCGGGCGTCGTTTGGCATCTCGCCTTGCCGGGTTCGACCTTGGCTGGCTTCGGGCGAGCCATGTCATGCACCTGCCAGTTCGTCCCGGGGATGATAGGGTTAGGCTTGGCGGGCTCGGCGCCAAAGGCCAGGGAGCAGACCAGGAGGGGAAGGAGAAGTCGCATGGGGTGGGGTTGAAAAATCTAGACCTCAAGTAGGTCGGGTTAGTTCCCGGTCCCGTCTGGGAAATCTAGGGTAAGTGACATGAAAAAGGACCGCATCCAGTGGGGTGCGGTCCTTTGAAAGTGGCGGGCCCGTAGGGATTCGAACCCCAAACGTCTGATCCGTAGTCAGAAGTGATATCCATTTCACCACGGGCCCGTTGACTGACAGGTTTCTATCAAGATTCCCGGCCCCCAGCCGGGCAAGCCAAAACCTTCCCCCCCCTGCCGCCTAGGCCTCGGCCTGGTGCAAGGCAACCGTCCCGAAGAACAGCCGCCGGTGGGTGACCTTGGCAAAGCCGGCCGCCCTAAGCTCACCCGAGAGGCCCTCGGCATCGGGGAAAGCCGCGATGCTCAGGGCTAGGTAGCGATAGGCGGAAAAGTCCCTCGTGATGATCGCCGCCAGCACGGGGGCGATCAGCCTGACCTGGATGAAGTGAAGAGGGGCGAACCAGGCATAGGGTTGGCTGAATTCTAGGATCAAGGCAGCGCCACCGGGACGCAGCACCCGGCGCAACTCACGCAGCCCCTTGGGGCGGTCTTCCAAGTTGCGCACGCCGTAGGCAATGGTCACGGCATCGACGGAGGCGTCGGCCAGGGGCAGGGCGAGGCAATCCCCCTGGGCGAAGTTGATTCCCCTCACCGACTCGCGCTCCACTCGCTCGCGGGCCAGAGCGAGCAATGGCTCGCAGAAGTCATAGCCCGTGACCGCGCTCTCCGGAGGCAAGGCCGAGCGCAAGGCGAAGGCCACGTCACCGCTGCCGGTGGCGAGGTCGGCCACCGCCTGGGGACGCCGCGCAACCGTCGCCTGCACCAGCGCATTGCGCCAGCCGATGCATAGCCCGAAGGAGAGGATCCGGTTGACCAAGTCGTAGCGCCAGGCGATGCGTGAGAACATCTGCCGGACTTCTTCCGCGCGTGGTACGCCCTCGCTCATCGCAGTACGCCCCCTCCGAGCAGGCTCTCGCCTTCATAGAGCGCCACGACTTGCCCCGGGGCTAGGCCGCGTTGCAGGCTGCTGAAGCAGATCTCCGCCGTCCCCTCGCCCACTGGCGTGAAGCGGGCGGGCACCGCGGGGTCGCGGTGGCGCACTCGGGCCAGCAGGTCGCGCGGCCCCTCGACCGGCTGCCGGATCCAGCTCAGGCCACCTAATGTCGCTTGGTCGGTGTAGAGCCCAGGCAGGCCGGGTCGGTCAAAAGCTACCCGGAGCGTGCGTGTGGCGATGTCCTTTGCCACGACGACGAAATGCTCGTGGTCCGTGTTGGAGGGAAGCCCAATACCCTTGCGTTGTCCTAGGGTGAATCGGTGCAGGCCGCGGTGCTCGCCGATGACCTTACCCTCGCCGTTCACAATGGGACCGGGCGCGTCGGGGATGTGTCGCTCGAGGAAATCTTGGATGCGCACCTGACCAAGGAAGCAGATGCCTTGGCTGTCCTTGCGATCGGCATTAGGAAGGCCGGCCTCTGCTGCCAGACGGCGCACCTCCGCCTTATGGAGTTCTCCCACCGGGAAGCGGGCCGCGCGCATTTGCTCCTGGCGGTTGAGGGCGAGGAAATAGGTTTGGTCTTTGTCGCGGTCGACGCCCATCCGAATATCCACGCTACCATCCTCCTGCTCCACTCGCCGAGCGTAGTGGCCCGTACCCAAGGCCTCGAAGCCCTCGGCCTGGGCCACCCGGAGGAAGGCGCCAAACTTCATCTCGCGGTTGCAGACGATGTCGGGGTTGGGGGTGAGACCGCGCGCATAGCCGTCTACGAGGTAGTCGACCACCACCTCGCGATAAGCATCGATCAGGTCGACCGAGCGGAAGGGAATGCCAAGCGTCCGCGCCACCGCCTCGGCATCGCGCTGGTCGGTTTCCCAGGGGCACTCGCCGGGGAAGGGTAGGCCCTCCTCGTTGCGCCAGGTGCGGATATGGGCGCCGTGCACGTCGTGCCCCGCGCGCTTCAGGAGAAGCGCCGCCACGGCGCTGTCCACGCCTCCCGAAAGCCCGACAAGGATCCTAGCCACCCGGTCATCCAATCCCGCCGGGCGGGGGTCGGAAGCCTAAACCCGCTTTTGCCATTGGAAGCTGGGACGGGGGGAGCAGAGTCACGCCATGACTCATCGCGCGGCCCTCGGACTTTTCCTCTGGACCTTGCTGCCCCTGGCGGCCACCGAGCCCCCGTTTTCCGGCACCGCCTACATCTCGCCGGATATTCTCACGCCGAAGGACCCTAGCGCGCTGACCGGTCTGAGGGACGCAGGGCAGGCGGATCGCAAGAACTTCGACCGTCGCACCGGCGCGTTCGGCCAGGCCCAGGTCTGGCTCTTCCAAGCCGAGTACAAGGGCGGGCGTACTATCGAGGTTCAGGTCAACCGGGAGTTTTCCCTCGCCGCGGCCAAGCGTCACGCCGCGCGATTCGCCCGGATCGTCGGGCAGATTCCCCACTGCCTGCGGAGGGATGTCGATGCCCTCTGGATCCATGACGGCGATAAGCCCTTCGGTGGCGGCAACCGCAGTATCCTCATCCATGTCGGCCAGGCCGAGAACCTCGCGCGAAGCGGCACGCTCGAGGAGGTCATCCTCCACGAGGCCTGCCACACTTCCCTCGACGGCGACCACGCCCGGTCCCCTGGCTGGGCCGCAGCCCGGGCCAAGGACCCCGGCTTCCTGTCGCGCTACGCCCGGGAACATCCCGAGCGCGAGGACGTGGCCGAGACCTTTCCCTGCTGGTATGCCGTGCGCTACCGCAAGGCCCGGCTGCCGCGCGACCTCGTCAAGCGCATCGAGGCCACGGTCCCCGCGCGCCTGGCCTATTTCGACAGCCTGAAGCTTGAGCTCTCGCCTCCCTGAGGCTCAGCGGTCGTCGTAGCCCTTCGGGTGCGACTGGTGCCAGCGGACCGCAGTCGCCACGAGGGAGTCGATGCTCGAGTGCTTGGGCTCCCAGCCCAGTTCGCGCCTGGCCTTGGCGGGATCGGCGTAAAGCGCGGGCGGGTCGCCTTCGCGACGCGGCGCGAAGTCATGCGGTACGGGGCGTCCCGTAGCCTTGGCCACCGAGGCGAGGACCTCGCGCACAGAGGTCGGCTGTCCCGTGCCTAGGTTGTAGAAGAGGCTCACCCCGGCCGCAGCCAGCTTGTCGAAGACCGCGATGTGGGCGCGGGCAAGGTCGTCGACATGCACGTAATCCCTCAGGCAGGTGCCGTCGGGCGTCGGGTAATCATCACCGAAGACTTTCAGCGCCGGACCGCGCCCGAGCGACGCCGCTACCGCCAGGGGGATGAGGTGTGACTCTGGGCTGTGATCCTCGCCGATGGAGCCATCCTCGGACGCGCCAGCCGCGTTGAAGTAACGGAAGGCCGCGAAGCTCAGCCCATCCGACCTCGCGAGCGCCCGCAGGGCGTTCTCCACATCGAGCTTGGTTTGCCCATAGGGGTTGATGGGTAACTGTGGCAGCGTCTCATCCATCGGCATCCGCGAGGGGATGCCGTAGGTGGCGCAGGTCGAGGAGAAGACCAGCCGCTTGACCCCCTCCGCGAGCATCGCCTCCAGTAAGCCGAGAGTAGCCACGACATTATTGCGGTAGTAGCGCAGGGGCTGCTGGACGGATTCGCCCACATTGATGAAGGCCGCGAAGTGCATCACCAAGTCGATGCGGTGTTCTCGGAGCGTCTGGCGGACTTGGCCAACATCCGACATCTCGCAGACGACCAACGGGACCCCGGCAGGCACCGCTGCCCGGTGGCCGAAGGAGAGGTTATCTAAGACGACCGGCCGATGTCCCGCGGCCAACAGCTGGCGGACGCAATGGCTGCCGATGTAGCCGGCCCCTCCGACAACGAGCACGTTCATGGGGGAATACTGGGGGCCATTGGACTCTGGGACAAGGAACAAGAGGGTGACCGAGCATGGGGGCACGCTTTCGGCTGCACAGGGGCACGGGAGGGAGAACTCGCTATCGCTCGTTCATTGCCGAGGAGCGAGGAGCGGGGTGCGAGACGCCGTAGTCGGCTGGCCTAACCCTACGCCTCCTTCGAATCCTCTCTTGCCCTGAGGTCTTGCCCGTGCCCCTGAACTCCTGTGCCGCCGTGCCGCTGTGCCGGCATCCTTCTAGGCTCAGGTGTCGTTCTTGAGAATCTTGATGAAGGCCTCTTGCGGGATGGAGACCTTGCCCACCTGCTTCATGCGCTTCTTGCCCTCCTTCTGCTTTTCGAGCAGCTTGCGCTTGCGGGTAATGTCACCCCCATAGCACTTGGCGGTCACGTCCTTGCCGACTGATCCGATGGTCTCGCGGGCGATGACCTTCGAGCCGATGGCGGCCTGGATGGCTACCTTGAAGAGCTGGCGGGGTAGGAGTTCCTTGAGCTTCTCGCAGAGTTGGCGCCCGCGACCCTCGGCCTTGGCCCGGTGGACAATGCTCGAGAAGGCGTCGACGGGGTCCTGGTTGACGAGGATGTCCATCTTGACCAAGTCGGCGGCCACGTAGGGACCCATCTCGTAGTCGAGCGAGCCGTAGCCGCGGCTGATGGACTTTAGGCGGTCGTTGAAGTCGACCAGGATTTCGTTGAGGGGCAGGGTGCAGACGAGCACGACGCGCTGGTCGTCGATGGTCTCGGTCCGGTCGCAAGTGCCGCGCTTCTCCTGCACGAGGGTGAGGATGTCGCCAATGCAGGTCCCGGGGATGTGGATGCGGGCGAGAATGGTCGGCTCTTCGATAGTCACGATGGCCGAGGGGTCGGGCATGAGCACCGGGTTGTCTACAATGTGCAGCTGCCCGTCGGCGGTGTGGACCTTGTAGACCACGGAGGGGTAGGTGGAGATGATGTCCAGGTCGTATTCCCGGCGGAGGCGCTCCTGGACAATCTCCATGTGGAGCAGCCCGAGGAAGCCACAGCGGAAGCCGAAGCCTAGGGCGACGGAGGACTCCGAGGTGTAGGTCAGGGAAGAGTCGTTCATCGCCAGCTTGGCGAGGGAGACCTTCAGCTTCTCGTAGTCGGCGGTATCGAGAGGGTAGATGCCGCTGAAGACCATCGGCACGACCTCCTTGAAGCCCGGTACAGGCTGCGTGGCGGGGTTTTCAGAGAAGGTCAGGGTGTCGCCAATCTTGACGTCATGGACGTCGCGGATGTTGGTCACGATGTAGCCGACCGAGCCCGGCCCGAGTTCGCCGGAGGGAACCATCTTCGGCGCGAAGCGGCCGACCTCTTTGATGGTCGAGCGCACCCCGTTGGCGAGGAGCTGAATGGACTGCCCCGCCTTGAAGGTGCCGGAGAAGACGCGAACGTAGGTTATGACACCTTTGTAGGAGTCGAACACCGAGTCGAAGATCAGGGCGCGTGCCTGAGGGAACTCGGACCAGCGGGGTGGGGGCACCCGGCGGATGACCGCCTCAAGGATTTCTGCGATGCCGATACCAGCCTTGCCCGAAGCGAGCACCGCGTCGTCAGCCGGGATGGCGAGGACGTCTTCGACCTGGCGGCGGGCCTCCTCGACGCGGGCTGACGGTAGGTCGATCTTGTTGATGACTGGGACGATTTCGAGGTCCTGCTGCAGGGCGAGGGTGGCGTTGGCCACGGTCTGGGCCTCGACGCCCTGGGAGGCGTCGATGAGGAGTACTGCACCCTCGCAGGCGGCCAGGGAGCGGGAGACTTCGTAGGAGAAGTCGACGTGCCCCGGGGTGTCGATTAGGTTGAGCTGGTAGACCCTGCCGTCGGCCGCCTTGTAACTCATGGTCACCGGGTGGCACTTGATGGTAATACCCTTCTCGCGCTCCAGGTCCATGGCGTCGAGATGCTGGTCCTTCATCTGGCGCATCTCGACCGTCTTGGTGTGCTCCAGCAAGCGGTCGGAGAGCGTCGTCTTCCCATGGTCGACATGGGCGATGATGCAGAAGTTGCGAATCAGGGGATCGGACACGGAAAAGAGCCCCTAGAGGAAGGCGGAGGGGGGCAAAGGTCAAGGGAATGGGAGGAGCGAGGAGCGGGGAGCGAGGTGCGAGAGGGGGCGGAAGACAGGATGGGAAGGATGGGGAGGAGGAAGAGACAGATGGGAATGGACGGAAGGATCAGGGAGGATGGGAAGGAGAGTAAGGAGGAGTGCTGGTCACCTGTCATCGGTTACCGATGTTTTTATCCGTGCCCCTGTGCCCCCGTGCCCCTGTGCACTTTTAACGGCGGCTAAAAGCCGCCGTTTAGGCTTTAGCACCACGAGCGACACCCCCAATCTTGCTTTCCCTTGGCCAACAAGCGTCCAACGACCTTCCTCAACGCCAATGCCCTCTGGGGACAGGTCGTCGCCCGCACCCTGCGCAATCTCGGACTCCGCCATGCCGTGGTCTCCCCAGGCTCGCGCTCTACCCCCTTGGCCGCCTCCCTCGCCTCCCAGGAGGGGATTAGCCTCACCGTGGCCCTTGACGAGCGCGCGGGGGCATTCCACGCCCTTGGCATCGCTAAGTCGACCCGCCGCCCCGTTGTCCTGCTCTGCACCTCCGGTACCGCTGCGGCCAACTATCTCCCCGCGGTGGTCGAGGCACGGCTCTCCTCCATCCCCCTTCTTGTCCTGACCGCCGACCGCCCTCCCGAGATGCGCGAGTGCCGTTCCGGCCAGACCATTCGCCAGGTCGGCATCTTTGGTAGCTACCCGGTCTGGGAGGCTGAGACGGCGGTTCCTGATGGTGACATGGCACGCCTTCGCCACGCCCGGCAGACCTTTGTCGATGCCTGGCAGCGCAGCCAAGGCCCCCTCGCCGGGCCCGTTCACCTCAACCTACCTTTCCGCGACCCCCTCCCGCATGAGGTCAAGGATCCCTCCTTCCGCTCCCCGCGTCGATTCGACCTCGGGGTCTTCTGCGACGTGCCCTCATCTTCTGTGCTCCGTCCCTCGGTGCAGCCGGTGGACTTGCTTCCTCTCCCCAAGGCCGGCGCTCGCGGCCTCATCATCGTCGGTCCCCATGCCCCCGCCGACCGAGATGACTTTGCCTTGGCCGTGCGCGAGCTCGCTGGTCTCACAGGTTGGCCCGTCTTGGTCGACGGCGCTGGCACGCTCCGCGGCGACCTCGCTGGCCAACCCTGCTTAGTGACAGCCTACGATCGCATCCTGCGTAACCCTAGCCAAGCTCGCTCGCTTCGTCCCGAATCCGTCATCCGTCTCGGTGACCTGCCCGTGAGCAAGGTCCTTCGCCAATGGCTGGCCGGTCTCGACATCCCCACCGTGCTCTTGGGTGCGCCTGGTGAGAACACCGATCCCACGCATGCCCGCTGGACGCGGGTCGACGCCGCCCTCGTCTCCGGCGGCATCGGTTCTGCCACTGCCTCCTCGCCTTGGCAGAAGACCTGGGCGAAGGCCGAGGCTCGCGCGGCACGTCGGCTCGATGCCATCGCTGCGGTTAACTGGTCCTTTGAGGGACGTGTCATCCCCTTGCTCGAGGAAGCGCTCGGCGCCGACGACCGGCTGTTCGTGGCCAGCTCGATGCCCATCCGCGACCTCGAGTCCTTCTGGCGTCCCTCCGGTCCTGGTCCTGAGATCCTCGCCAATCGCGGCGCCAACGGCATCGACGGTACTGTCGCCTCCGCCCTCGGTGCCGCCCAGGATGGTCGGCGTACTGTCTTGCTCTGCGGCGACCTCGCTTTCCTGCACGACGGTAATGCCCTCCTGCTCGCCAATGGATTCCGCGGCCGCCTCACCGTCGTCGTTGTGAACAACGCCGGGGGAGGTATCTTTAATCACCTCCCCGTTGCCGCATCTCCCCTCTTCGAACAGCTCTGGGGGACGGAGCAACGCGCAGACATCGGTAAGCTCTGCGGCGCTTTCGCTGTCACACACGTCGCCATCCGCGACTGGTCGCATCTCCGGCGCGAGCTGGCCCTCGACCGTCTCGGCGTGCGCGTCCTTGAGGTCCGCTGCGATCGTGAGAAGGACAGCGCCCACCGCCTCAAGTCATTCCGGGCATGAACCTAGACCGGCGCAACTTCCTCCGACTGGCCGGCGCGACTGGCTTGGCCTGGGCTCTCCCCCTAAGGGGACAGGAGACCTCCTCCAACCTGCGCTTAGCTGTCGGAGCCGACCTGCACCAAGATCTTGTGCCCGACGCACCCGAGCGCCTTGCCGCTTTGCAGAAGGCCGCCCGTGAATTCAAGGCCGATGCGGTTGTGCAGCTAGGCGACTTCTGCAAACCCATCGCGGCCAACCTCGCCCTGCTCAAACAATGGCGCGAGGGGCCCAAGCCCCAGATCGACGTGATAGGCAATCATGACATGGATGGTGGCTCCACGCCCGATAAGACCGCCGCCTGGATGGGCATGCCCGGCCGACATCACACGTCCGTCGTCTCCGGCCACCGTATCATTGTCCTCGATGGTAATGAGAAGCGGCCCGACCGGCCCGTTCGGGGTTATGCCCGCGCCATTGGCGACGCCCAGCTCGCGTGGCTGGAGAAGACCCTTGGCTTGGACGACCTTCCCGTGGTGGTATGCTGTCACCAAGGTCTCGACGGTATGGAACTAGGCGTGGTCAACTCCGCCGATGTCCGGGCTCTGCTCGAGAAGGCCAACACCAAGGCCCGCCATTCGCGCATCCGCCTCGTCCTGACGGGCCACCATCATCTCGACTACCTTGTCCAGGTGAAGGGCATCCCGTACCTGCAGGTGAACAGCTTTAGCTATTATTGGACGGATAAGAAGACGCCCGGTGGACGTTTCCCCGCCGACGTCGAGGCGCGTTACCCCTACCTCAAGCAGGTGCTCGTCTACGACCAGCCCCTGTTCGCCCTAGTGGAG
>JBFZFD010000079.1:0-3580 GCA_041306485.1 Opitutia bacterium
TCCGGCTTGGTCGACCTCACCGGCTACAACGGCGGCATCATCTTTGCCGGCGGCAGCGTCGCCGGCGATCTCTCGTCCCTCACCGTCCCGGTCGAGGTCGCCTCCGGTGCCATCTTCAGCGCCGCCAACGGCCTGCCGGCCCAGGTCATCCTCGGCCCGGGCGGCACGATCGACTTCTTCGGCGCTAGCGAGGAGGCCCTCAGCCGAGTCATTGTCTTCTCGGGCGGCACCTTGGCCAACGCCGAGCAGTTTGCCGGCACGCTCCGCATCCAGGGTAATGTGTCGGTCGGAAACGCCCTGCTCGGGGGCTCAAATCTAGCCACTGTCGAGGTCCGCGCTGGCTCCACCGCCTCCATCGATCCCGGGTTTGACGGCGCCATCCGCTACATGGGCGGCGAGATCAACGGGCTCGCCAATTACCTCGGCACCATGACCGTCGACGGTTCGCTCGGGCCCGTCCAGATCAGTCTCGGCACCTCCGCGCTCCCGCTGAGCGTCGGAGCCTCCTTCAACCTGACCAGCGGCGGCCGGCTCGTCGGCACTGGCATCGTCGGCGACCTCACCGTGGCTTCCGGCGGCGTCCTCGCGCCGGGCAATTCCCCCGGCGTCATCGAGGCGGGCAACCTGGCGCTCCTCTCCGGCGGCGGCGTCGAGCTGGAGTTCCTCAACTCCAATCCCGTCGTCGGGGTCTCCCCCGGCGTCGACCACGACGTGGTCCGGGCCTTCGACCTCGACCTGTCCGCGCTCTCCTCCAGCCAGCGCTTCAACCTCAACCTTATCTCGCTGTCCGATGCCAACACCGGCGGGACCATCGCCGGTTGGGACTCCGCACTCGAGCAGTCATGGGACATCTATGAGTACTTCAACCTCACCCTCTCCAACGACTACGAGCAGTTCCGCCTGGGCAACCTGACCAGCCTGTTCCTCATCGACTCAACCGGGTTCTTCTCCGAGAGCGGCCAAGCCATCCTCTCAAACCGATTTGCCATCATCGACACGGGTTCCTCGCTGCGCTTGGCCTACTCGCCCATCCCCGAGCCCTCGACTTACGGCCTTGCCCTCGGCGCCCTCGCCCTCGCCGGCGCCGCCCTCCGCCGCCGTCGCAAGCCCGCCCAGGCCTAACCTGCATCTGCCCTTACTCGGGTAGGGAGGATGCTACGCATCCTCCGGCCGAATCTCAATCAACCTGCCCTGGGTGGGGCGGTTTCTCCGAAACCGCTTTTGCCTTGCGCGACCTCATGCCCCGGGCCCCTGCCTTGGGTAGGGAGGCCTGTCCCTAGGCCTCCGTGTCTCTCCTCCTATTCAGCTAATCCGCCATCAAGCTAGTCAGCTATCGAGCTAACGAGTTAGTGAGCTGGATCCCCGAGCCCCTGTGCCATCGTACCCCTGTCTTGGGTAGGGACGCCTGTCCCTAGGCGTCCGCCCCTGTCTCGCCTCCTTTTCACTCCCCTAGGCAATCCATTACCTCAAGGCCGACTGCGTCCGCGACCAAGCGACCCTCGTCCGTCAGAGCGAGTCGGCCAGCTTCCCAGGTGGCCAATCCCTCCTCGGCGAGCTTGTCGGCGAGCGCGCCGAAAGCTTGCGGTACCTCCGTCCCGAAACGCTTCGCCAAGACCTCCGGTTCAACGCCGCGGTTCATCCTCAGGCCGAAGACCAGAGCGTCGCAGAGGAGCAGGGCAGGGGAGAGCGCGACCACGTTTTCGATTGCTGGGATCCCGCTTGCCACGCCCTCGCGCCATTTGCGGAGGTCGGCGACATTTGACCAGCGGCGTCCTGCGTGCTGCGAGGCGGCGGAAGGGCCGAAGCCGACCCAGTCGTGCATCTCCCATGTGGCCAGGTTGTGCCGGCACTCGTGGCCGGGCCGGGCGAAGTTGGAGATTTCGTACTGCGTGTAGCCGCCCTCTGCGAGTAGCTCCCAAGTCCGACGGTAGAGGCGCGTCTCCAGGTCGCGGTCGATGCGCACCTTGCCCTTGGAGAGCTTCACGAACATCGCGGTGTCCTCTTCGAAGGTCAGGCAGTAGGTCGAGAGATGATCTGGTCCGAGGAGCATCGCCTCGCGCAGGTCGGCTTCCCAGCGAGCCTCGTCCTGGCCCGGCACGGCAAAGATGAGGTCGAGGTTGATGCTCTCAAAACCGGCGGCTCGGACCAGCTCCCAGGCGTCGCGCACCTGGCGCACCGAATGCCGGCGACCCAAGGCTTCGAGCGTGGCTTCATCGAAACTCTGAATACCCATGGAGACGCGCGTCACCCCGACCTCGCGCAGTGCCGCCAGCTTATCTGCCCGGACCGATGATGGCGCTAACTCGACCGACCACTCGGGAGGCTTACCCAGTTGGGCGACCATCGCTTTACCCAAGCGGAGGAGGTCGCCGGCTGGCAGGAGCCCAGGCGTACCCCCTCCCCAGAAGACGGTGTCGACAGGTTTGCTTTGCTTAAAATATGACATTTCCGACTCCATAGATCCTAAATAGCGGCCAATTTCGGCCCTTTCCGGCTGTTCCTGATAGAAGGCGCAGAAGTCGCAGCTTGAGGCGCAGAAGGGGATATGGAGGTAGGCCGAGATCACTGGATATAAAATGGTCGATTTGTCCCATGCGGAGCCATCCATAAATGCCCCATGCAATTTTTAAAAAAAGTTATCGCAAAGACTTGCATACCTCCAACCACACTACCAAATCATTTTCATACACCAACCACACATGCGCCTCACCATCCTCGCCCTCACCGCCGCCGCTGCTACCGCTTCTGCTGCTACGGTGTTTAATTCCAACACCGCCACTGACTACGCTAATAACACTAATTTTACGAGTTTGGCTCTATCACAGTTTGACCCATCGCAAGGTACACTCACCGGTGTGTCGATCACCATTAATGAGCTCTCCTACGGCGGTTCCTTCAATGCGCTTGCTATCGACGCCGATGTTACCGTCAACAGCGCCTCAGGCACCTTGACCCTGCGTGGCAGCCCCCTCTCGTCTCTCGGATTCAACCAGATTAGCGTCAGCGACCCCCTAACTCTCACACCTTCAGGCCCCTTCACTATTGATGCGAGTGAAAATCAGACCTTCAATATCTCAGTCCTCAACGCTGTCTCACCCTCGAGCTACACCATTGATAGCAGTTTCTTCTCGGCCTACATCGGCACCGGCTCGATTACGTTTGAGGTTCGCAATTCGAATCCCAGCGTTAACGCCACTACCATCGGTGATGTCAGCTACGACCGAGCCCTCGCCTCCGGCTTTGCCGACATGACGGTCACCTACACCTATACCCCCGTCCCTGAGCCCTCCACCTACGGCATGATCCTCGGCGGTCTCGCCCTCGCCGGTGCCGCCCTCCGCCGCCGCCAGAAGGCCGCCAAGTAATTCCGGCCCATCCGACGACTGGGGCGACCTTCGGGTCGCCCCTTTTGCTTGCTGCCTCGGGTAGGGAGGTTGCTACGCAACCTCCGGGCGTGCGAATCACAATCAGGCAACCTTCGCATGGGGTACGTGCCTAGGCTCTGACTCAGCTATTCTACGATCAACGTCCATGCGTGCGAATCACACCTGCGTCAGCTGCTTCACCCCAGCTCACCAGC
>JBFZFD010000080.1:0-3109 GCA_041306485.1 Opitutia bacterium
GAATAACCGTGCGGTACAGCGGCACGGCAGGCACAGCGGCACAGACATATAGCTCGCTAGCTCGGCACAACTCGCTGCGCTCGTTACCGCTAGCCCGCTGCCTCGGGTAGGGGCACGACCACGTCGTGACCTATCTTGCCTTTGGCTCTCCCGTGCCGCCGTGCCCCTGTGCCGCCGTGCACCGGCTTCCCTGTCCGTGCCGCCGTGCCGCCGTGCCGCTGTGCCCGGCTTCCCTGTCCGTGCCGCTGTGCCCCCGTGCCCCTGTGCCATGGGCGCTGTCGCCTTGCGACAGCACGCATCCGACCCGGCGTTGCCGCTGGGTCGGAAAAGTGGTGGAGCCAATCGGGATCGAACCGACGACCTCTTGCATGCCATGCAAGCGCTCTACCAGCTGAGCTATGGCCCCATTTCTAGACTGAAGGCTCAACAAATCCCACCGCCCCCCTGTCGGTCAAACCTATTTTACCCCCATTCCCCACCCTTACCAACGCTTGCCAAGGGCAGGCTGGGGGGCTTGCCTTGCTGCAGATGAGTAATCCCGAGGATATTCGCGGCGGTGCCGGCGAAGAAGAACCCAGCGACCCCTCCCTTGCCATGCCCAGGGGGGCTCTTCGGATTGAGAAGACATTCATCGATGGTCTGCCCGAAGACGAATGGCGCGGCCCCATCGAGTTGATTGAGAAGGAGTCCGAGGCCGAGCTAGCCATCCGCTCGATGCTTTCCGACCGCGTCATCGGATTCGATACCGAGACGAAGCCCTCCCATCGAAGCGGGGAGAATCACCTCCCTTCCATCCTCCAACTCGCTTCCGCCGATCGGGTGTTCGTCTTCCGCATCGAGGCCTGCGGTGGCATCCCCTTCGCCTTTCCCGTCCTTTGTAACCCCCGCCAGGCCAAGGTCGGCGTCGCCGTTCGCGACGACGTCCGCAATCTCCAGCGCCGCGCGCCTTTCGATGCCCGCTCCTTCGTGGAAATCTCCGACTTCACCCGCCGGGCTGGAGTCGAGAACACCGGCCTTCGCGCCCTCGCCGCCCACTACCTCGGATTCCAAATGCGTAAGTCCAAGCGCGTCCAGTGCTCCGACTGGTCCAAGCGCCTCGACCGCCGCCAAGTGCAGTACGCCGCCAACGATGCATGGGTCGGCCGCGAGCTCTACCTGAAGCTCGAGCAGCAGGGCGTGATTCCGCGTCAAGCCTGAGGTCCCTCGGGCCTTCGGCCCTCGGTGGGCGGTGTCAGCGGTGACCGCGGCTACAGCGGTGACCGCGGGATAGAACGCGCTGGCGCTCGTTGCCTCCGGGAAGGGATTAACGAGATGAAAAGATGAAGCGATGAAGGGATTTCTCTCACTCCTCGCTCCCCGGACCTCGCTCCTCGCTCCTCCCCTCAGGCACAACCCGAAGGGTTCTTCCACCGGTCACCTGTCACCGGTCACCAGCATCTTTTTATCTCCTGCATCTTCCTCCATCCCTCATCCTTCCCATCCTCTCAATCCTTCCGTTCCTGCCTCTCCCCCTGCTTCTTCCCTCACTCCCCGCTCCTCGCACCTCGCTCCTCTCCTAAACTCCCCTCCCCGCCTCCTCCACCTGTCGCCTCATACCATCCGCGCCCTCCCTTAGCCGCTCCAGCTGGCCTTCCGTCATTCGCCAGGTCCAATTACCTTGAGGTACACCGGGCGTATTTAGGCGGGCCTCGCTACCTAGGCCGAGTAGGTCTTGGGTCGGGGCGAAGGCCGCAATAGCCGGGGAGGCGAGGATGGTCCTCCAGGCTGCCGCCGAGATGGGCCCCTCGCCGAGCGCCGAGCGCACTTCCTGCGCGAGCTCATGGCTGAGCCCCGCAAACCAGCCCTCGGTGGTGTCATTGTCATGCGTCCCCGTGTAGGCGACCCGGTCAGCCGCCAATGTCGTGGGATGGTGCGGGTTATCCTCTGTCAACGGGAAGCCAAACTGCAGCACGGACATCCCAGGCAGGCCAGCTGAGGCGCGGAGTTCGTGCACGCCTGGGTTGAGCAGACCAAGGTCCTCCGCCACCAGTGGCCGACTTCCTATCGCCTCGAAGAATCGCATGCCGGGACCCTTGCGCCAGCAACCTTCGCGGGCCGATTTCGCCCCGTGCGGTACCGCCCAGAAGTCGCACAGCCCGCGGAAGTGGTCGATCCGCGCGGCGTCAAAAAGCCGTAGGTCGCGGTCCACTCGCGCGCGCCACCAAGCGAAGCCGTCCTCCGCCTGCCTTTCCCAGTTGTGCAAGGGGTTGCCCCAGAGTTGTCCATCCTTCGAGAAATAGTCGGGCGGGACGCCCGCCACCTCCTCCACCGAGAAGAGGTCGGGGTGTGACCATCGGTCGCAACCGTCCGTAGAGACATAGATTGGCATGTCGCCCAGCAGACGCACACCCCGAGTCCGGGCATATTCCCTTAGCCGACCCCACTGCGTGTCCGCAATCAGTTGGAGGATCGATGCGCGCGCGTCGGCTCCTTGCTCAGGCTCCGCATGTCCCCAGTCCGCTGGCGCTCGAAAGCCGTTTGCTTCGCGTAGAGCCGCGAAGCGACACCACGCCGGGAGCCAAGAGGACTCGCGCTCACAGAAAGCACCGAGGTCGCCCCATCGTCCCAGCCGGGTCGGGTCCTGCGCCGCGCGTCCTGCCGCCAAGGCAAGGAGCGGGCGCAGCTCCGTCCAGAGTAAGCCGTAGTCGACCGCCCCTCCCGTCGGACCCAACTGGGAGAGTTCCTCTGCTGTCACTAGCCCCTCCTCCACGAGCTCGCCGAGGTCGATCAGGTAGGGGTTGAGCGCGGCGACAGAGAGCGGCTGGTAAGGGGAGTCGCCGTATCCTGTCGGCCCGAGTGGGCAGATCTGCCACCAGCTCAGACCCGCCGCCGCTAGGGTATCCACCCAGGCCTTGGCACCTGAACCTAGGTTGCCGACCGGGCCGCGGCCGGGCAGGGAGGTGACATGCATGACTGCGCCTGCCGTACGTTTGGCGAAGGCTGTGCAGCGGAAGCCGCTGGGTTCGGGAGGGAGCATGGTGCCGTTTGTCCCTCTCGGTACGCTAGTGCCTCAGCGCGACTGGGGGCTGTGCTTCTCGCGTAGGCGCTCGAGCCAGGCCTTCACCGCCTC
>JBFZFD010000081.1:0-2863 GCA_041306485.1 Opitutia bacterium
CGCGTGCAGTAACGGCCTGACCCCTTTTGTGACCTGTATCAGAACCCAGCAGCTTTGGCCTGGATTAGCCGGGGGCTGAGGACCTCGTGGAGTGCGGTGGTCAGCCGGGGCAGGGTGAGAGCTAGGAGGTCCTGTGGCTCGAGGTTGAGCGCGATGCAGTGATCCTCGAGGGTCTTGGGCTCCTCCCGGTGGGCCTGGATGCCCAGATGGTGGGCCTCGGCATAGGCCGCCATCCTCTCGTCTAGTTCGGCCCAAATGCCTAAGGGGTCAGGCCATCAATTGACACGCGGGAATGTCAATTGACGGCCTGACCCCTTAAGGCTTTCGGCAAAGAATTGTCCTAAGCGAGTGAGCTGTCCCCGCATGTAGGCGCTCGGCTATCCACGACGCCTCTGCTCCGTGCTTATCGCGTAATTCACGGGCTATTGCCAATTTGGCCGAGTGCGACTTGGGCAGTTTGGGTAGCGCTTCTTCCGTCAGCATCCGTTTTCCGATGAGCTCGACCGTCGCTGCCTCCCAGCGTGCCCTCTCAATCCCCTTGGCTGTTTCCCTGGCCATCCTCACCTCTTCCTTCATCGGTCTCGCGGCCCTTCGTTCAAGTCGTGCCAGCATCTTTTGCTCCGACTTTTCATCCGCATCGAAATCCTCCCCCTTGGAATCCGCCATCAGCACACCTTTCAGCGCCTCAACATAGCCTAGTCGCCCCTCCACTGTGTCGGGGAACCCCAGGAAGCCCACCAGCCCCTCTTCCGCTGAGACCAGTTCCCTTGCCCCGGGATTCAAGTAAGCCCCCAAGCTAGTCAGCCCCAAGTTTGCCTCCGACCCTATCTCGCCCAGCCCGGCCCGCACCGGGTTGAGGTGAATGTAGTCGATGATCCTCCGCGCCGAGACGCCCTCCGACGCCACTGTACACTTGAAGCGGCCCTGGAAGACGTGCCCGCTCTCGTCCCGGAAGCGGTTGAACCTCGCCGCGAACGCCGTCAGCAGCCAGTGCATCCCCTCCGAGAGGTTACCCCTCGGCGTCCGCAGGCAGAGGTGGTAATGGTTTGGCATGAGCGCATGGGCGTACACCACCCAGCCGAATCTCACCGCCGTTTCCTTCAAAGCCTCCAGGAAAGCCGCCCGTGCCCCCTCGGTCTCAAATATCGGCAGGCGGTAGTTGCCACGGTTGAACACGTGGTAGACGCGCTCGCTGTGGATGGGTCTTGGCTTCCTTGGCATGTCCGCATTCTCGCCCCTGCGGCTTCCCGCGCCAGCGCGGCTATACCCTAGGGAAATCTTGGGCAAAAGAGCCTAAGGGGTCAGGCCATCAATTGACACTCCAGCATGTCAATTGATGGCCTGACCCCTTAGGTTGTGGGTTCGCTGGGCGGTTGTCGGCTGGGATTGATGATGCGTGCGCGCGGGGACCCTGGGGGCGGTGAGGTGCGGCCGGCGCGGAAGATTTTGCCGGTAACCTTATGGCGGAAGAGGTCGTGGCTGTCCTCGTGACCGATGAATTCGACGTCCTCGGGCCTGGGCGCCACGCCACGCTGGTAGTCGAAGCTGATGGAGCTAGCCGACGTCCAAGATTCCATGAAGGCGAGCGCGGTGACCTTACCATCCGCGAGCCGGAGGGTCGAGTGGGTGAAGCCGGGGTGGTCCGCCGCGGGAATCTTCTCAAAGACGGCCCAGTTGGACGGCGCGTAGAGCCCTGAGATCATGTCGGCGACGACGACCTCGCCGTCTTGACTGTCTAGACTGCAGGAGAATCCATGGTCGACGAGTTTGGTGATGAAACGGAGGGCATCGTCGCGTACCATAAACCCGCAGCCCTCGATCTCTCCGTCGGAGATGTAGGTCCGGTTAGGGACATAGCCTCGGAAGGAGGCCGCGCCCTCGGGCAGGCGCGCCTTAACCCGAGCGATGGGCACGGCGACGTAGATGGCTTCGATGATGATGGGCATAGGGGTGTCGGGGTAACTGGGAGTTTAGACGACGAGGATGTTCACCTTAATGTCAGCGGCATGGAGGATGCGGCGCAGGATGCCGAGGTTCTCGCGGCTCTGCACGAAGACGCAGTGGAAGTCATTGCCAGGGGCTGCGCCTTCGATGATGTCGAAGCAATCCCTCGCGGCGTCGTAGAGTTCGCCGTCGACGTCGTTGATGGACTCGAGCAGCTCGACGACCTCGAGATAGGCCTTGCCCTCGGGTGTCTTGAATGGGCTGACGCGGTCGTACCAGTCGCCGCAGATCTCGTCGAGACCGTCGACTTGCCGAATATTGCGAGGGTCGTATTTATTCAGAGACTCGATAAGCTTGGGCTCGGCCAGCTCGAGCACCTCCTTCCAGCTCGGAGACTCAGAAGCATCGGCTGCCTTGCCGCCAGCGGCGGCGAAGGCTGCGAGAAGGTCGTCATTATCGCATACCTCATCGATTGCGTAATCGTAGCGGTAATCGATCCCGAGCTCATTGAAGCGCTCGATAGCACGGATGCTGTCGTAATCGCTCCTCGCCTCTAGGACTTCGCGCCAGGTCATGCCCTTGAAGTCGTCGGAGGGCGGCTCAACGCTCAAGCGGTAGCCGTCAGCGCTATCCGTGGCGTAGAGGTCACGCCAGCTCCTGCGGTAAGGTCCAACAACGATGCCGGGGTCCTTCGGCGTTGTGGCATCATGCTCGATGAGATTGAGATGACGTGCCGTGAAGACGGCAGCGCCAGAGAGGGTGAGGCTTCTAAGGAAGTCGCGTCGGCTTTGAGGAATCATGGCGAAGACCACGCTGCTCATTCGCGCTCACGTGTGAAGGACCTGGAGGGTCATAACCCGTCCTACGAGGCACGAAACGGGGTCAGGCCGTTACTCGAGTTGAGTGTGACTAAACTTGG
>JBFZFD010000082.1:0-3888 GCA_041306485.1 Opitutia bacterium
GTCGTCGAAGCTCGTATCAGTCACGCCCTTCATCTCGGCGTAGGGAACGAGCTTACCATCGGCCGCGTGCCGCCAGGCCCTGCGCGCAGGGACATGTAGACGGTAGTCGCCGCGGCGGAGACCACGGTGCCAGGGTAGCGTGAAGTAAAAGTGGTGGCCGGGACACCAAGGGATGCGCACGGCCTCGTGGTTCTCGAGCTCGAGGGTGACGCGGAGCCGGAGCTCGTGGAAGGCGTAGCGAACGCGGAAGGCGTGGGCGTAGGGATAGGCCTCACGGTCGGCGGCGGTGGGGCGGAGCTCAGCGACGAAGCCCTGCGCATCGGCCTCAATCACCTCGAAGGCACCATCGCGTGCAAAGCCGTGATGGGGCATGGGACGTCGAACGCCCTCGGGATCTTTCCAGGCAAACTTCTCCCCATCGGCATAAGTCCGCCCCATGAAGGGAAAGAGGATGGGGTTGCCGCCGCGCACCTGGGCGAGGGCGGAAGGATCCAGCTTATCGGGCCAGTAAAGGACGTCGCGACGGCCGGACGGCAGCTCCATCCGCCAGCGCATGAGGCGAGCGCCGCGGGTGGGGCAGGCCTCAAAGGTCGAGGCGCCAACACGCCAGCGCAGGCAGGGCAGCCCGTGTTCCTCGAACCGCTCCATGGTCAGCGAACGAGGCGGTAGTGGCAGACCATCCACTCGCCGGTGCGGTAATTCCAGAGCTCGGCGCAGGCCATGAAGAAGATGCGCCAGTAGGCGAGCCACTTGCGGTCATCGCCAGCCGGGTAGGTGCGACGGAAGATTTCCAGGGCGGCGGCGCGATTCTTGTCGGTGTTCTCGAGCCAGTGCTCGGAGGTCTGGCCGTAGTGGCGACCCTCGACCTCCCAGCGGGCCTCGAGACGTAGGTCGTCCTGGAAGCGGCCGACCAAGCAGTTGGAGGGCATGATACCGCCGGTGAAGAAGTGACGGGACATCCAATCACTGCCGTCTTTGCTCTCGAAGTGATAAGGGGCGTCGCGATGGGTAAAGACGTGGATGAAGCACTTGCCGCCGGGCTTGAGCCAAGTCGAGACGCGGCGGAGGAGCTCGGCCCAGTTCTTCATGTGCTCGAACATCTCGACCGAGACCACCCGGTCGTAGCCGGGCTCGGCCGGTGCGAAGCGATTCATATCACAGGTAATAACCTCCACATTGCGGAAGCCCTTCTCGCGACAGACGGACTCAATGTGGGCGCGCTGGGTGGCAGAGTTGGAGACAGCGGTGATGCGCGCGGCGGGGTATTTCTCCGCCATCCAAAGGGTAAGCGAGCCCCAGCCGCAGCCGAGCTCGAGGATGCGCTGCCCGTCGGCCAGCTCGGCCCGGCGACAGCTTAGGGCAAGCATGGCCTCCTCGGCCTCGGCGAGGGACTCCTTACCCGTCTCGTACCAGGCACAGGAATACTTGAGGCGGGGACCGAGGCAGAGCCGGTAGAACTCGGTGGGGACCTCGTAGTGCTGGCTATTGGCAGCCTTGGTCTCGATCGCGACGGGCAGAGTGCGGAGCTCAGCGGCGAAGGCAGCAGCGCGGGTCTCGCGGGCCTCGGGGGTCGAGGCGCGCTCATCAAGGATGCGCTGACGGAGCAGGCGACGGATGCCCCAGCGCAGGAGGGAGTCGGGGAGAATATCCCAGCCAAGGAGACGGTCCATGAATGCCATGCGTGGAAGGTGGGCGACGGTCCGAGAATAGGCAACCCGGCGTACGGGCAAAAAAAGACCCGCCAGAAGGCGGGTCTAGGCAGCCTTGCGGGAGGCTTACTTGCGACGAATCTCGCCGAGGGGCAGCTTGCCGCTGGCAGGGACCGCAGCGGGAGTAGCAGGGGCGGCGGGAACGGTGGTGACCGGCGCGTTGAGTGCGGGACCGGAAGGAGCGAGATCCTCGACGCCGCTGGAGCTAGGGGGCTCGGTGGGTGAGGTGCAGCCAGCAATGAGGGCGAGGCTGGAGAGGAGGAACAGGTTGCGTGCCATGGGTGAGGGTTTAGGTTGGGAGACCCCATTGATACCCATGAGCGAGCCGCGCACAAGCGCAGATTCTATGCCGGAGGTGCTGTTCATCTGCACCGGAAACTATTACCGGAGCCGGCATGCCGAGGCAGTCCTCAACTGGGAGGCGCGTCGGCGGGGGCTGGCGGTGCGGGGGTTCTCCCGTGGGCTGCTCACCTCGCTAGTGGCGGACGAGCCCACCCCTCTCTCGCCCTATACCGCCGCGCGGCTGGGGGAACTAGGCATACCCCTGGACCTAACAGCTGCCCTACCCCGCCAGTTGAGCGAGGAGGACCTCCGGAGGGCGCACCGCTCGGTTGCCCTGCGCAAGCAGGAGCACCGCCCGATGATGCGGAGCTCGCACCCCACATGGGTCGACCGGATTGAATACTGGGATGTGCGGGACATCGACGAGGGGCCTCCGGACCAGGCGCTGGCCCGAATCGAGATGGCGGTCGAAGAACTCCTCCGCGCCTACACCTAAGCATCGTCTTGGCGGCAGCGGCAGGACCCCGTCGACCCGTCAAACAAGCCAACGCCCCTCCTCCACGATGAAGCGAGGAAGAAGGCTACCCGCCGCCAGCCTTAACGATCTTCCTTCTCGATCTGACGACGGAGGGCCTGGATATCGGACTCGATGCGAGCAAGGGACTCTACCATGTCCTTCTTGGGTAGGTTGGGATCAGGTAGGGCACTCAATTCCTGCATGGTCGAGACGATGATACCGATGAAGAGGTTAAGGATAGTGAAGGTGGCGAGGATGATGAAGGGGACAAAGAAGGCCCAGGCATGGGGGAATTGCTCCATGACCGGACGCGCGATGCCCATGGACCAGCTCTCGAGAGTCATCACTTGGAAGAGAGAGTAGAGACTGCGCCCGATGGAGCCGAACCAGACGGGGAAGGCGGCGCCGAACAGGTTGGTGGCGAGAACTGCGGCGGTGTAGAAGAAGATGGCCATGATGGCGAGGACACCGCCGAGTCCAGGGATGGCATGAAGGAAAGCGGTGACCACCTTACGCAGGCTAGGCACCATGGTGAGGAGGCGCAGGACCCGCAGGACGCGCAGCGAGCGGATGACGGCCCAAGGGCCGGCTCCAGGCACGAGGGCGACAGCCACAACCACGAAGTCGAAGGCATTCCATCCGCTGCGCCAGAAGAGCCCGCGGAAGGCGAGGAGCTTGCACACCAGCTCGGCGAAGAAGACTGCGAGGCAAGCTTTGTCGATGGCGATGAGCAATGTGCCTGAGCGGGCCATCAGTTCCTGGTTGGTCTCAAGGCCGAGGATGAGGGCGTTGAGGACGATCAGGCCGATGAGGAATCCGGAGACGCGCGGTGATTCGACCCAGCGGGCCAACTTGATTCGCCAAGGGGAAGCGCCTTGGGCCACGAGACGATCGACTAATCGCTGTTCGGGTGAGTTCATTAACGTGCTACTCGATAGAAAGTGCGGAGGCGGCGAGCGAGGCGAGAATTTAGGAGGCTGGAGTCTCTCCTGGCCTACGCCAGGGGTCCCGACCACCGCCGCACCAGTTCCGCCTGCTCGGCGGCGGTAAGTCCCCAGCCCGGCTGAGAACGCATGCGCTCTGAGAGGGCATGGAGAGCGATGCCTGCGAAGACCGAGAGGTTGAGGCTCTGGGCTAGGCCGCGCATGGGGATGACCAAGCGTAGGTCGGCCAGCTCGAGGGCGACGGGCGAGGGTCCGGTGAACTCGTTGCCGATGACGAGGGCGAGGGCTTGGTCGAGGGGCGCCTGGTCGAGGCCGACAGCGCCCGGGGCGAGGTCGGCCACGGCGAGACGGTAGCCTCGCGCGCGCAAGCCGAGGAGGACGCGGCGCGTATTATCAAGGGCGGCGGGCTCGCGGGCGACCTCGGGCGGGTGGAGGC
>JBFZFD010000083.1:0-3027 GCA_041306485.1 Opitutia bacterium
CGGCGGCCTCGCGGTCGCGCTGCACCTCGGCCGACTGGTGGGCGATGGCGAGGCGATGGGCGGCTACGGCGAGGGCCTTGGCCTCGGCGGCGGCCGCAGAGCGACGTGCCGCCACTGCCTCACGGACGCGGGCGGATGCGCCACCGCCCTCGTAGAGGGGAAGTCGGAAGACCAACCCAGCCGACCAAGCGTCGCCTTCGCCGTCTCGGCGGAACCCGCGTTCATGGCCCCAGTCAGCGAAGAGGTCTTCGGAGACGGAGGCCATGGACGAGGAAGTGCTAGCCCCTGCCCCATGCCTAGACAAGCGACAACGCAAGATTGCGCGGCTCGGGTGGGGAACACAATCGTGGCTAGCCTGTTGCAGGCAGATGCACTTACCACCCCTGGTCCTCGCCCTCATCGGAGCCAGTCTCGCCGCCCTGCCGCCCGAGACCTACCGGCTCGAGAAGGACTGGTTGGTCGACCCCACCTCCTTCAAGGCCACCGCACGCGTTAGTGCGGAGGGCGAGACGCTGACGATGGACAATGGGTTGGTGCGACGCGTCATCCGCCTCAAGTCAGGCTGCGCGACTGTCGCCATCGACGACCTGATGAACGGCCGTTCTATCCTCCGCGCCACGCGGCCCGAGGGCACGGTCACAATTAACGGACGTGAGCACGCCATCGGGGGACTGGTCGGGCAGCCCAACCAAGCCTACCTGACGCCCGAATGGCTGGCCGCGATGCGTGCTGACCCGAAAGCTCTGCGCCTCGTCAACGTCGAGCTCGGCCAGCCGAAGGAACGCATGGCATGGAAACGAGTCCGATCCCACGAGGCAGGCGCAACCTGGCCCCCGAAGGGGGTCTACGCTAGGCTCGACTTCGTGCCTGAAACTACAGCCGTGGGACAGCGCGAGCGAGCGACCTTGTGGACTGATGGATTCACCTCGCTGGACAAGGTTTGGAAGGTCCGCACCTCGGACCGGTACGAGCGGGTAAGTTTTACCAATGAAGGCAAGGTAGGCGAGATCTACGCGCCGGGCAACGTCCATTGCCTCGCGGAGCGCTCCCTGCCGCCAGGCACTGGTCAGCTGGAGCTCACCCTCTCGCTGGGTACGGATGCAGGCTCAAGTTGGGGACCCGGGCTAGCGGTTGTTTTCGCCGATGGCACCGTGGCCCGCGCCACGCTGCGACCTGGTGATCGTGGCACGCATGGCCACGCCAGTCTCGGCGTCGGAGGGAGCGAGAGCCTTGTCAACACGAAGGCCTTCGCGGCGGAGGATGGAGGACTCGACCTTGCTCGGACCTACCGGCTGCGGGTCACCCTAGAGGCTGAAGAGCTTAGCTGGGAACTAGCTGATCACGGCGAGCCCGGCCGCTGGGTGTCCCTCGGACGCACGCAGCGCTCCCCTAGCTGGGGCAATCCAACGGTGGTGCGCATTGGGAAGATGGACCGTGAGGGCGGCGCCAGAGACCACGACGGGGAAATTGGTGAGTGGGGACGCTCACGGATGATCGCCCTTACCGCGGCCGGCGAGGAGAGACCTATCGCAGGTGCCACGGAGGCGAAGCCCGCCTTCCGCGTCTCGGTACACCTCGAGCTCTATGACGGCCTCCCCGCTTGGTCTAAGTGGATCACCGTGCACAACGAGTCGGCAAAGACCCTGACCGTCAATCACTTCAACTCGGAGCTGCTCGCCGTGGTCGAGGCCTCCAACCATGTCGAGCACCGCCCGCCCGTCCCCCTGCCGGAGCCGAGCTGGCTCGAGGCTGAGACCGACCAAGCCTTTGGCTCCTTCAACTGGGAGCAGGCCAATCGCCACGCGGTGCGATGGGAAGCCGATCCAGGCTTCACTAGCCAGGTCAACTACTTGCTCAAGAGCCCCTGCGTACTTCGCATAGGACCCTTTCGCGGACCGGCCCAAGAGGTCGCGCCCGGCGGCACCTTCGAATCCTTCCGGGCCTTTGTCCTCGTGCAGGACAGCACCGAGCAGGAGCGCCGGGGCCTGTCTCGCCGCAAACTCTACCGAACGCTTGCCCCGTGGGTGACGGAGAACCCGCTGATGCACCACCTGCTGAGCAACGACCCAAGGCGCGTGCGACAGGCCATCGACGAAGCGGCTGAGGTTGGCTTCGAGATGGTCATCCTGACATTCGGCTCGGGATTCAACGCCGAGAACGAGCAGCCGAGCCACTTAGCTTCTTGGCGTGAAGTTGCCTATTACGCACGGTCTAAGGGCATCGACCTCGGGACTTATTCCCTGCTCTCCAGCCGAAGTGTCGGGGGTGGTAACGACGTGGTCCCGGCACCTGGCGAGCACACCACCTTCGGGAATGCGCCAGCCCTGACCAGCAGCTGGGGCGTGGATTACTTTCGTAAGATTCGCCAGCTCCACGCCAAGACCGGCTTTTCGATCTTCGAGCACGATGGATCTTATCCGGGCGACTGGGATGTCACCCCGCGCCCTCCGTTGCAGCGCGGGCTCGAGGACTCGCAATGGGCGCAGTGGCGGATCATCGACGACTTTTACCGCTGGTGCCGGGGCGAGGGCATCTACCTCAATGTGCCCGACTACTACTTCCTCGGCGGTTCGAGCAAATGCGGCATGGGTTACCGGGAGGTTAATTGGTCGCTACCCAGAGCGCACCAGGTGATCCACACCCGCCAAAACATCTACGACGGCACTTGGAGCCGGACCCCGAGCATGGGCTGGATGTTTGTGCCGCTCAGCCAGTACCACGGTGGAGGCGCCGCGGCCACAATTGAGCCGCTCGACACCCATCTGGACCACTATCGGCGCATGATGCTCTCGAACCTAGCCTTCGGGGTACAGGCTTGCTACCGCGGCCCGCGGCTCTTCGACACGCCGCGCACGCGCGAGATGGTCCGCGAGACCGTGGCTTGGTACAAGCGCCACCGCGCGATCCTCGAGAGCGACCTCGTGCACCTCCGCCGGGCCGACGGGGTGGACTGGGACGGGGCGGTGCACGTCAACCCCACCCTCCCCGAGCGCGCGATGCTTGTTGCCTTTAACCCCACTACCCAAC
>JBFZFD010000084.1:0-10167 GCA_041306485.1 Opitutia bacterium
TCCTCAGCCTCCCCCAGCCCCCTCAGCCTCCTCAGCCGCCTTAGTCTCCTCAGCCTCCCTCTCCCTCTCCCTCTCCCACTCCCACCACCCAACCATGCGCCGCCACCTCTCATTCCTCGCCCTAGCCCTCGCCTCGCCGGCATCCCTTCCCGTCGCTGTGGCGAAGGAGAAGGATGCCCCCGCGGTCCAGTCTCCTCTCCCGCGTCGGGTCCTGGTCTTCTCCCGTACTGCGGGTTTCCGCCACGATTCCATTCCCGAGGGTATTCAGTGCATGAGGGATCTCGCCGCCGCTGCTAAGCTCGAGGTCGAGGCCACCGAGGATCCTGCCAAGTTCACTCCGGAGAACCTCGCCCGTTTCGGCGTCGTGGTCTTTCTTAACACCACCGGTGATGTCCTGCCGGAGCGCGCTCAGGAGGAGGCCTTCGAGCGCTGGCTCGAAGGTGGTGGTAGTTTCATGGGCGTACACGCCGCGACCGACACCGAGTTCACCTGGCCCTGGTTCATGCGGATGGTCGGCGGCAAGTTCGCCGGCCACCCCAAGGTCCAGCCCGCGGAGCAGGTGGTGGTCAATCGTACTCACCCCTCCACCGCTCACCTGCCCGAGCGCTGGAAGCGCACCGACGAGTGGTATAACTTCAAGGACCTCCAGTCCGACAACCAAGTACTACTTCGCCTCGACGAGAAGACCTACCAGGGAGGCAAGAATGGCGACAACCATCCCTCCGCCTGGATCAAGCCGGTCGGCAAGGGGCGGATGTTCTACACCGCTGGCGGCCACACCAAGAAGTCCTACTCCGAGCCCGACTTCCGCCAGCATCTCGCCGGTGCCCTTGCCTGGCTGATGCGAGACGCCCCTGACGCCGTCACTCCTTCTCCAGTTTCGCGATAAGCCGCTCGAGCACGCCCCGCGTCGCGGGCTCCTTGGCCTTGGCCAAGGCATCCCGTAGCGCGACGAGGTCAGTTTTTCCAGCTAAGCGCACGATGGCCTTCTGGGCCTCGAGGCGCAGTTCGGGTACGCCGAGCGCTGCCACGGCGGCGCCAGCGGCGGCCGACATCCCTCGACGGCTCGCCGCCTGCAGCAGCGCCTTGCGGGCCTTGGCGGGCAGAGCTTGGTCCGAGATGCCCGCCACGAAGGCATCCGTCACGCCCTTGCCGTGGATTCGGGTGAGTCCCTCTGCCGCTGCGGCGGCGAGATCAACGTCGTCCGCTGCTGCTAAGCGTGCCAGCACTGCCGTCTGCGAGCCGTCGCCCAGCTCAGACAGCGCCTCGGTTGCGTCCACTCGCAGCGCAGCCGGACCCTCTAGTGCAATCCGGGCGACCGCGCCCGAGATCTTGCCGCCGAAGGAGTGGCGCGACTCCGCTACTGCGTGGATACAGCGACGCGCGAAGTCGGGGTCGGCCTTGCCCGAGGTCGCATGGGCGAGCAGGCGTTCGGCGATGGTGAGCGATGCCGTGTCGCCGTCCTGGGCCTGGTAGTCGGCAATACGCTCTCGGCAGACATCTACCGCGGCCTCGGCAATCTTGCGGTCGGCGTGGCCGAGTGATTCTTGGGGGGAGTCCGACATTCTGAGCAGGGCCAAGGCCGCGCGGTAGCGCGCCGCCGGATCCGGAATGGCCAGGGTTTTAGAGAAATCCGGCTCTGCCGCGGAGGCGACCGAGGCCAGTATGAGGATGAGGACGGTGGGGAGTCGCATGGGTAAGTTTTCAGGATTTCCAGCCAGCGCGCCAAGGCCGCTCGCGCAACGCGTCGGCTTCTTGATCACCGATCACGCGCTCCGCCACTGGATCCCAGCGGAGGGGGCGGTTGCTAAGGCGCATGGAGATGAGGGCGAGCGCCCCGATGGTGAAGGAGGCGTGCGCTGCCTCGGCATGGGCGACAGTCCGACGTCGGGTGCGCACGGCGTCGATGAACTCGGCCCAGTGCTCGGTGCTCCCAGTTGCGATCCACTCGCCTTCCTCGCGAGGCCGGCTAAGCAGGGCAGGGTCGGATGCTTGCATCAACCCGCGATCCACTCTCAGCCAGCCCTTGTCGCCGTACCAAGTTGTCCCGCGCTTCGCCTCGGTGGAGGCGAAGAGCTGGGCGCCGCCTGGAAGGTCGCACTCAAACGTGAAGTTCGCCGGTACATCCCAAGCCCCCTCTGGGTCCTTGCGGAAAGTTGAGGTCGTGCGGATGGCGGACGGGCCCTTCGAGGGAAGGTCGAGGTCGAGGGCCCACAGGGCGATATCGCCATGGTGCGTGAACCAGTTGCCGACCTGTCCCGTGCCCCAGTGCAGGCAATAACGCCAGAAGTAGTGGTTCTCCTTCGGATGGTAAGGCCGGAGGGGCGCGGGGCCGACCCACAGGTCGTAGTCAAGTGTCGCGGGCGGTGCGCCCGGCTCACCGCGGCCCTTGGCTTGGTAAGTTGTGCTCTTGTCCAGCCCATGCGGTAGGCCGATCTCCACCCGGTGGACCTTGCCCAAGTGCCCGTTGCGCACGATTTCCACCGCCCGGCGGAAGTTCGGCACCGAGCGCTGCCAGGTGCCGGTCTGCCAGACGCGTGCGTTGCGGTGGGTGGCCTCCACGATCGCCTTGCCCTCGGCTTGGTGGTGCGCCAGCGGCTTCTCGCCAAAGATATCGATGCCCTTGTTCAGTGCCCAGACCGCCATTGCGGCATGCGCATGGTCCGGCACCGCCGCGGTCACCGCGTCGAGTTTGGACGTGTCCATCATCTCCCGCCAGTCGCGGAAAGCCCTCGCCCGGGGCGCCTCGGCCATCCCCTTTTTTAGGTTAGCGGTATCGACATCGCAGACCGCGACCACCTCCACCCCGCGCACGCCCATCAAGTTGCGCAGGTTGGTCAGGCCCATGTTAAAGCCCACCGCGCCGAGGGTCACCCGGTTGCTCGGTGCCACTGTACCGTCCAGCCCTCTTGCCGACGCAGGGATGAGCGTTGGAAAGCCGAGCACCACCCCAGCTAGGCTGGTACGATGGAGAAAGTCTCTCCGGGTGAGCGGGTTTTTTACGGCCATGGTTTGAAAGGACAGGAGAGAGGGGCAGGGGTTCCCGCTTCCCTAATGGCGAGAGGTCAGATAGCGTGCCACCTCAATGTCCGAATCCCTCCAGACTCTCCGTGAGGCCAAAGCCTCCGGTGTTGGATCCCGCTTCGCTGCCATCTGCTCGGTCACCGACCTTGCCTCGAAGCCCACCCGCACCGGCGGTAGCTACCTCGAACTCGCCGTGGCCGACGCCTCGGGCGACGCCAAGTTCAAGGTTTGGTCAGACTCTCCTATCCGTCCCTGCGCCGACACGCTCAAGGTCGGCACCCCTGTCCGCCTCGGCGGCACCGTCGGTGAGTACAACGGCCGCCCGGAACTCAAGGCCGACGCGCTCGCTCCTCTCAACGAGGTTGAGCGCACCAACCCCGCCCTGATGGGCCGTCTCACTCCTGTCTCCCTGCAAGATCCTTCGCGGATGGCTACCGACCTCGCTGAAATCGTCGCCGCCATCCCTCACGCCGGCCTGCGTGCCACGGTCGAATCGATCCTTGATGAGCATGGCGAGCGCTTCCGCGATTCGGTCGCTGCCCTCGGCGTCCACCACGCCTATCGCCACGGCCTGCTCGAGCACACCTTGCGCATGGCCAAAGTGGCCCGGGCCCTACTCCCTCTCTACCCGTCCGTAGATTCCTCCCTCGCCCTCGCCGGCGTCATCCTGCACGACGTGGGTAAGATCCAGGAGTACACCCGCCTCGAGCCTGGTATGGCGAAGGCCGCTTTCACCCGCGCTGGCAATCTCCATGGTCACCTCGTGCTCGGCGCCTTCCTTGTCCGAGACCACGGCGCCAAGGTCGGCCTCGAGTCCTCCCTCCGCGAGCGGCTCGAGCACGTCCTGCTCTCCCACCACTCGCTCCGTGAATTCGGGGCCTGCGCCACGCCCGCTACGCCTGAGGCTGTCTTTGTAGCGCGCATCGATGACCTCGATGCTAAGCTGTCCGCCGTCGAAGAAGAACTCCGCAAGGCTCCGCCGGGCGTGGAGTTCGTCCCAGTGCGCGGAATCGACGGCCAGTTACTTACCACCCCGCCGCGTACTGGCGGCTGAGCGGATGGAAGCCTCGGATCTCGATTACCTTCTGCCTCCCGACCGCATTGCGGCCGTGCCCGCTGCGCGTCGCGACGCCTCCAAGCTCCTCGTTGTTCGTCGCGACACTGGCCAGGTCGAGCACGCCACTTTCGCCGACCTGCCCGGCATCCTCCCTCCCTCCACCACTCTGCTACGCAACCACGTCAGCGTCCTTCATGCCCGCCTTCGTGGCTTCCGCGCCACCGGCGGCAAGGTCGAGTGCTTTCTTCTCCGTCCCTCGCCCAACCCTCTCGAGTGGTGGTGCCTCCTCCGTCCCGCCAAGCGCGCCATCGAGCCCGCCGGGTTTGGTGTCGCTGGGTCTTGGTGGGCGCACGCAGTCAATCGCAATGACTCCGAGTTCCTCGTACGTTTCGATCTGCCGTCCGGCCGCACCGTCGAGCAGCTCGCGGAGGAATCGGGTGAAGTCCCTCTACCTCCCTACATTCTCCAGGCCCGGCAGGCAGCCGGCATCGGTGCTTTCGACGATGCCGCGCGCTACCAGACCGTCTACGCCGACCCCGCCCAGCGTCGCGCCGCCGCTGCGCCCACCGCCGGGCTTCACTTTACCCCCGAGTTGCTCGCGCGGTTAGAAGCGGACGGCCATCGCTTCCGTGACCTCGTCCTCGAAGTCGGTGCCGGTACCTTCCAGCCTATCGACAGCGGCCCGGTCGCCGACCACCGCATGCACCGCGAGGCTTACCGCATCCCCGCTGCTACTCTCGCAGCGCTTCGCGATGATCGTCCCCGCCTCTGCGTGGGCACCACCACCTTGCGCGCTGCCGAGGCGTGTCTCCGCGAGCTGCACGACTATCGCCATGCGCCCGCCGGAGACTACGTGGCCGAGGCAGAGCTCTTCATTCGTCCCGGCGATACTATCGGCTGCTGCGAGCACCTTCTGACCAACTTCCATCTGCCGCGCTCCACTCTCCTTTGCCTTGTCGGTGCCTTCCTCACCCCCGGGTCGCCCGACGGCCTCCGCCGGCTCAAGGAAATCTACGCCGACGCTATCGCGCGCGACTACCGCTTCTACAGTTACGGCGACGCGATGATTATTCTTTGAGGGGGCTAAGGGGACTAAGGAGGCTAAGGAGACTAAGGAAACTAAGGGGACTGAGGAGACTAAGGAGAAGGAGGGTGCTGAGGCATGCCTATCCAGTGTCTTTTTCCGTGCCGCCGTGCCGCTGTGCCGCCGAACTAGATCTCCCAATCCCCGCCCTCGCCTGCGCGGGCCAGTTGGGAGATGGTGAGTTTGGAAGTCTCGGCATCGAGCCGACGCGAGAGCTCTCGCCAGAGTGCCGCTACCTGCGGGCCTGAAGCACCCTTCACGGTGACACGTGTCCGCCCGAGGCTGGGCTCAACCACCGCTAGCACCTGCTGCAGGGTAATCTCCGACGGCGGGCGCGCTAGGCGGTAGCCGCCCGCCTTGCCGCGCTTGGAGTTCACGAGACCGCCTTCGCGCAGTTCATTGAGTAGCTGGACAAGGTAGTTGGCGGGGATGGACTCCGCCTTTGCGAGGTCCTCGATCCGCACAACGGTACCCGGCGAGTGGCGTCGCGCCAACTGCGCGAGCACGCGGAGGGAATACTCAACCTTGAGCGAGGCGATCATGGGGTTGTTCCGGTGGAGGGGTTGGCGGGAGCCGACGGCTTTAGGGTGTCGAATCGCTCGGCCCCGACCAGCAGATAGGTGCGGTCGGCAATCTCGTCGGGCAGGATAGGGGCCCTTGGACGTCCAAAAGCTGAGGGGCTAAGGAAGCAGATACCCGCGTTGTGCACGACTTGGATGGCGCGGTCATCCCAAAGCTCGACCATGCCGAAATCTTTGCGGTCAGTAACCTCGAGGTCGCCTAGCCCTTGCGCGGTTAGCCAGGCCTTGGTGGCTACCAAGCCCTCGGGGTCGCCCGCGCGCGCCGTGACGACCTTGACCACCAGCCCCTTCTCTACCCAAGCCTTGACCCTTCGTAGCATGAGGGGGACGGGTTCGCCGATATGGGACATACCTTTCCAGGCGTCGGCGCGGGCGAGGGTGCCGTCGAGATCGACGCCAATCCAGGCCGCGTGGCCAGGAGGGCGGGTCGTCCCCGCGCGCTCGGTGGGCGTGGGTTCCTCGGGGGGCGTCCCAGTCAGGGGCGCCTCTTGGGCGAAGAACCTACGCAACCAAGCGAGCATGTCCCCAACTTGGCGAGCGGTGGCCCGCTGTCCAGCGTCGAGGGTGCTCAGGGCGGGAGTCGAACCCGCACACCTTTCGGCGTCCGCACCTAAAGCGGATGTGTCTGCCATTCCACCACCTGAGCGTCCAGACACCTTTGCGGGGTGGAGGCCCTCAGGCAAGCCTCGCCATCGGGGTACCGAATTTAGCTAGCAGTTCGACACCCTCGCCGGTCGCGGCGGCCAAGTCGTCCGCTAGGCGCACCTTGCCCGGCTCGAAGAGCGTGGCTACCCACGAGCCACCGAAGCGGAAGTATCCCCGCTCGTCGCCCTTGGCCATCGGCTGTCCGGGTTGGAAGGTCTCGGCGATACCCCCCACGTTGGTGGCTCCGACCGCTACCAATGTCACTCTCCCGAAGGCGCCCGCCTCCAGGCTCACGCGTTGCCGCTTGTTCTCCCACAACCAAGAAAGGTTCCTGCGCAGCGCGATGGGGTTGACCGATCCCAACCAGCCATTGACCAGCACGGGTGCCGAGGGCGTCCCGCCGACCGGGAAGTGGAAGCGGTGGTAATCCACCGGGCAGAGACGGGAGCAGACGACCGTGCCGCGCGCATAGAGCGCGCCTAGCTCGGCGTCGCCGACCAGTTCGGCGACCTGCATCCGTTGACCCTTAGCATAGATGCCAGCCGCCAAGGAGATGTCCTGGAAACCCAGGTGCCGCGCGTCGGCTGGAAAAACCGCAACCGCGGGATCCGCGTCCACCGGGCGGGCCCCAGGGGCGAGCTTGCGATAGAAGAAGTCATTGAAACTCGCATAGCCGCCAGCCGGCGTCGCGAAGTCCTCCATCTGTAGCCCGTAATCCCGGACAAAGGGGCCCACCTTGGCCGCGCTGGCCGGTAGGTCCTGCTGTCGGCCAAACCAAGCCGAGAAGGCGGCACGCTTGACCAAGGCATGAAGCGAGAGCTTTCCGAGGGGATTGCCCTCGTAGAGCCAGCGAAGCCAGCCCTCGCCGTAGACTTGCTCGCGCTCGAGCTGACCGGTCAGCCGGTTGCGGTAGAGGATGGGTTCAGGAAGTGACATTAAATTACGATTTTTCGGAAAATAAGGTTCAAGGGAACCCCAAATTCCCCTACTTGACTCAGTCCCCCATGCGCTTTCTCCCCGTCATCCTCCTCGCCGCCGCCCTCAGTGGGCAATCGGCGCCGGTGGCGCGGTCGCCCGAAACGCGTCTCAACGAGCAGCGCACATCCCGCATCCAGTTCAAGCTTGAGTATGAGTCCCTCGAGCGTCGTCGCGCCGATATCTCCTCGGTCGACGAGCTCCGCCGCCTCGAGGCCGAAGCTGCCCTGCGTGCTGCCCGCCAAGATGCGGCCGCCGCAGCGGCAGATGCCGAGCGCGCCGAGCTTGGTCGCCAAGCCGCCCTCAACGCCGCCCGCCAAGCCGCGGCTGGCTCCGCCGCCGCCCTCGCCCGCGCCGAGCTCGAGGCCGATCTCAAGATTGCCCAGCTCGAGACCACCATCGAGCTCGCCAAGGCGGACGCCGGCCTCTCGCTGAGTGCCGGCCGCGCGCGCCTCGCCAGCATCAATCCCGATGCCAAGGTTACCTATCCCCTCGACCCCGTGGTTGATGGCGTCCTGCGCATCAGCGATCGCCGCATACCCTTCAACGGGCGGGTCGACGATGCCCTTGCCGAGTCCGTCATCGAGCGGCTCTCCTTCTTCAACGCTCAAGACCCTTCCAAGCCCATCTTCATCGTCATCGATAACTCCCCCGGTGGATCAGTGATGTCCGGCTACCAAATCCTCCGTGCTATGGAGGCCTCCCGGGCACCCGTCTATGTCGTGGTTAAGAGCTCAGCCTCCTCGATGGCCGCGGTCATCACCACCCTGGCTAAGCGTTCCTTCTGCTATCCCGGCACGCTCCTGATGCACCATCAGCCCTCCCTCGGGCTACAAGGCAATCTCACTAAAATTCGTCAGAACCTTAACTGGAGCCAGATCTGGTGCGACCGCATCAACGCCGATGTTGCCGCGCGCATGGGCATCTCCCTCGATGAGTTCGTCCGCCGGATGTACGCCTCTAGCACCACGGGCGATTGGCGCGTCACTGGCACCGAGGCCCTCGGGCTACGCTGGGTGACCGACGTGGTCGACCGCATCGCCGAGGATGGTATCAATCGGCTACCAGAACCTGCCGCTCCCGCCTCGCCGAACATCATCATTCGTCGTGCCGAGGCCGGTGCTGAGATCATGCCGCCCTCCCTTCCGGGCGACCTCTGGTTGATCCACGAACCCTCCGCCCAACGCTAAACTTATCCAAGCACACCCAATTTATCCAAGCACATCATGAACCGCACCCTGAATACCCTCGCGCTCGCCTTCCTGCTCGGCGCGCAGACCCAAGCCCAAGAGACTGCGCCCACGGCCGCTCCTGCCACTGCACCCGCTGCTGCGCCCACCGCGCCTGCCGCGCCTGCCGCCCCCGAGATATCGGCTGAGCTCAGGGCCATCCAGAAGGAGACGGAAAAGCTCCGCACCGACGCCGCCCGTATCCAAGCCGAACTCGCGCTCGCCGAAGCCCGCCGCACCGAGGCCCTCGCCCCCCTCAATGCTGAGATTGCCAAGCTTGCTGCCGAGAAAGCACTACGCACCGCCCGCGCCGGCGCCGAGTCTGCCGCCGCCGACGAAGAGCGCGCCAAGTTGGAGCGCGCTGCCGCTCTCGATGCCGCCCGCGCCGGCGCCCGCTTGACCGAGCGCAACAACCGCATCCGCGAGCTCGAGGCCGAGTCCAAGCAGCTCCAACTCGAGACTGCCAACACGGTCGCACGCATCTCCGGCGATCTCGCTCGCTTCCAGAAGGAGGAGGAGGTCCGCAAAGTCGCGACCAAGGCCCAGCCCCGCTACCTCAAAGAGCCCCTGGTCGACGGCACCCTCGTCATCAGCGACCGTCGCATCGCCTTCAATGGCCCCGTCACCGACCAACTCGCAGAGTTTGTCTGCGGTCGCATTGCCTTCTTCAACAACCAGTCCTCCGAGTTTCCTATCTTCCTGGTGATCGACAACAGCCCCGGTGGCTCCATCGCAGCTGGTTACCAGATCCAGCAGGCCATGGCCTCCTCCAAGGTACCCGTCTACGTCGTGGTTAAGGGCTTCGCCGCCTCCATGGCTGCCGTCATCACCACTCTGGCCGAGCGCTCCTACTGCTACCCCAACACCATCCTCCTGCATCACCAGGCCAGCACCGCCTTCAACCGGTCCAACATGACCGTCCTCAAGGAGCAGCTCACCTTCGTGCAGACTTGGTTCGAGCGCCTCGCCAATCCCGTGGCCAAGAAGATGGGCATCACGCTCGAGGAGTTTATCAAGCAGATGTACGCCAATGACTCGACCGGCGATTGGCAGGCGTTCGGCGACAAGGCTCGCGAGCTGAAGTGGGTCGACAACGTCGTAGCCCGCATCGAGGAGACCTCCGTCCTTGACGTCCTACCCGCCCGCTCCGCCTCTCCCCAGCCGACCATCGTGCCTGTCCGCCCCGCCTCCCAGTTCGGCGTGGAGCTCAAGGTCGATGCCCAGGGCCGTTCCTTCTACGAGCTACCTCCCCTCGCCAATCCCTTCGATGCCTATTGGATCTACGATCCCCAGGGCGTCTACCGGATGGCGCGCTGAGCGTTTAGTTTTTTAGCGGTACTAGCGGTCTAGCGGTATTAGCGGTGCTAGCGGTGCTGGCGGGCGAGAACTCGCTCCGCTCGTTACCTCATACCTCTTTATCCCAACCCTTCCTCCTTCATCCTCTTAGTCCTCCTTGGTCTCCTTAGCTACCTTTGTCCTTCTTAGCCCCCTCAGTATCCCCGGCTTCCTTCCCCTCTCTCTCCTTCGATTAAGCCATTAAGCCCTCACCCCATTAAGCCCTCACCCCCTTAC
>JBFZFD010000085.1:0-22348 GCA_041306485.1 Opitutia bacterium
ATCCAAGCGCCGGTAGTGGGGCGGCCGTCGGGCGAGACCGCCTCGCCATAGGCGCGGATGACAAAGGTGTCCGAGCGCGCCGAGAGGGTGTGGCCGATGGCATTGAGCACATCGGCCTGCAGGAGGTGGGAAGTTGCACCGAGGGCTGCCTGGGCGGTGGACGCGGAATTGGAAGCAGAGAGGGCCTTGCCCATCGGGTGCCGCGCGGTGTCGGCCGCGAAGGTGGCGTTGAGCGGCGAGGTCGCGTTGATCCCAGCCTCATCGATGGCCGCCTGCAGCGCACCCTTGAGCCCGGAGTTGTCGCCATCGCGCACCAGCCGGCGGTTGACGAAGTCGGAGAGTGACATGAAAGGCCCGCGGCGACGGACTTGTCGGACGATGGAATCAGCCAACTGGTCGACCTCGGAGTCGGTCAGGGCGCGGAAGCGATTGGAAGGGTTGGTGCCATCGTGCGCCGCTTGTACGACATCGAAACGAGAGAGAGGGCTGAGGTCGTTGGCTGGCTTGCTCGCGCCCGGGAGCTGCTGGTGTCGCAGGCCCGAGAGCAACGCACGCCAGGATTCGCGGGAGACCGAGTTCACATTGAAGGCGCCATCGACCAGGACAAACCGGGCGACCTTGGCCGGATCGCGGAAGTCTGATTCGGAGCCTGCTCCCTTGCCTAGCCAGATTAAGCTACGGTTAGCGAGGACCCGCCTGCCCGCCTGCAGGTCGGCGTAGACTGCCGCGAGGGTGTCGGGGATGGCGGAGTTGGCCTTGGGAATAGCCCCGTAGGAGGAGGTCTCGTTGGCATGCGCACCCGAGAAGAAGTAGCGGTCCCAGAGGGCATGGTTGGCCGCCCAGGTAGCATCATGGCGGATTTGCCTGGCGCCGGGCTCGTTGGTGCTGACCAGCCCGCTTCCGAGCGGCCAGGTGAGGATGCGGTCGGTGTTCTGCAGGCCGGGCAGGGCATAGCTGTTACCGATGGTTAAACCTTGCTGACTGTCTAGGTGGCTGTGGTCGGCGCTGGCCAAGCCAGCGAGGGAGACGAGAGGGCGGGTCGGGACCTGGTAAAGAATGACGCTGGACTGTCCTCCGCCGGCGGAGTTCCAAGCGCGCCCCCAGAAGCTATTATTGCGGTCGCCGGAAATCTCGTAGCTGGTCAGTAGGGCGTTGGCCCCGCCGAACTCGAGGAGCCATCCGGAGGGTGCGTTGGCGTCGCCATCATGATTGCGATAATCTAGTAAGGGGGCCCGGTGGTTGACGAAAAGCGGCGAGGAGGTGTCCGTCTTTTGGTTGGCGACTGACGAGTCGATCCATGCTCGGGCGCGTAGGTCCATCATGGCGAAGGGCACCTGCAGTGGCGCGTTCGGCGCGATGTCAGGGCTGGTCACCGTGCGCTGGTTTGTCGGCATCGCACGAGGGTAGAACTGGATACGATGAACCAGGGCCTCATCGGCGTTGTCAATTTCTGGCAGGTTGGTGTCGGAGGTCCCGTCGGCAAAGCCGATCCAGGAGCGCGTCGCTGGGTTGAAGGCGACCCCGTTGTCGAAGGTGCGGTGCAGGAGGTGGAAGTCGACCTGGCCGGTCTCGTAGAGTAGCCCGTCCTCGGCCCCCGTGGTGGCATTATAGCCGAAGCCAGCGCGGATGCGCACCGAGGTCCCACCCCAAGTGGAGGGGTCCGGCGGCGGATTCATCCGATAGACGAGCGACTGCCCGGCGTTGCCATAGTTGAAGACGCCGGGGATATTGCGCACCTCGCGCATACCAGTGGCGTTGGTGTAGTTGACCTCACCAATCTGCTGGTTGGTGGTAGGCGAAGCGCAGTAGGTACGGAGCTCGCCGGGCTCGAGGCGAAGGTTGCCGGTGAGGGGGTTGGCCAGGATGCCATTGTTGGGGAGGACTCGGAAGGTCAGCCCGCGGCCCCAAGTGTAGGTGGGTTGCAGGATCATGTTGCCGAGGTCGCCGCCGTTGTCCGAGCGTTGGAAGCTGAAGTTGAGTTTGTAGAACTTGCTGAGGGTGAGCCCCAGTCCGGTGAACTCGATGGGCACATTGTAGGGGTTGTGCAGCGTGACCCGTGGATCGATGGCAATACCCAGCTTGGTGGCTGGCGTGGTCTCCCAGACCGGACTGAAGGAGAGCGCGAAGCGTACCACGTTCGGGGCGAGCTTCATCGCGGTATGGACCGGGATGGGGCCGACGTTGCCCCCGTAGTGGGGATGGGTGGAGAGGTTCGTCAACTGGATGGGGTTGGCCGAGCTGTACTGGCCTGAGGCATTCTTGCGGGTCATCAGCGCGGCGTTGGCGCGGTAGGAGACGTAGGCGGGTTGTCCATCCGGTGTCGTGCGGTGGAGGACCCCTCCTCCGATGGCGTAGCTGAAGGGCTCCGACCCGCGCGCTAGCCAAGCGTCGGCGGTGGGAGCCGACATCGACCTCGGTGGCTTGGCCTCGAGCTCGCGCTTGTAGAGGCGGTAGTAGTTGCGCAGGAGGTCCCAGGTGGGACCGCGCACCACCGCAGGCACCCCGTTGGCCGCGGGGCTACCCGTGTTGGCTGTGCGACCCGCGCTGGCCGAGGACGGCACGGGGATTTCGTAGACGAAGCCCAGCTTGCGCCCGGACAGGCCCCACTCCTTGAAGCTGGGGGTGTTCGTCGCGGTGATGCCCATGGTTTGCGCAAGGTTGAAGCCAGCGGTCCACCCACCGCCCGCGCCGTTGATGTCACCCGAGTCTCCTGGGCTGTCATGAAATTCTGATAACACCTTGTATTCTTCGAAAGGCAGCTCGAAGGCAATCGAGAGGTCTCGGCGCAGTCCCCCATTGAGGGTATCGGAGAGCACGCCCATCGAGACCGATGTCAGCTCATGGTAAAACCTGCCTGTGAGGCGAGCCGAGGCGGCATCCGTCGCGGCATCCGTCCCGCCTCGCTGGCTGGCCCAGCCCCGGAGGCTTAGGTTGCTGGTGACCTTGGGTAGCAGTGCCTCGGTCCAGTTGGATGCCGCGGCGATGTCGGCCGCCCGCCAAGACTCGAATGCGGCCAATGCTCTGGCGGAGCCCGAGGGCGTCGTGACTGGGCCGACCAGCTCGATGCCATGGGAGTAGGATTGGGCGCGGAAGCGCCGGTCCCAATCGGTGATACCAGCGTATTCCCGCTCGTCGCGAGTACGCGCCAAGGGGTTGGAAAGCGTTGTCTTGGCCTTGCTGCCTTCGTCACCGACCCACCAAGCGAAGCGGCCGATGAGACGGGTCGCTCCAGTTGATCCCGAGGGCAGGGGGCCAGGCAGCGGCACGGTGGGCAGGGCAACCACGTCGGGATCGACATTACTGCTCGCGCTGCTTGCTGTGGTGAAGGCGGGACGGTCCGGATAGTCGAGCGAGCCTAGGCCGACGAGATTGACCAAGTTCGCATTCGAGGGCAGGTCGCGGGTGATGGATGTCGGGGTGCTACCGTTGATGAAGGGGGTGCCGCGGTTCAGGGAGTCGCCATTATTGGCAAAGTTGCGAGTGGGGTGGGCGAAGGGCTGCAGGGTGAGGTCCGGTAGGTCTGGCTGAGTCGCGCTCGTGCCCAAGGGGGAGACTAGCCAGCCCAGCATCAGGCGCTCGTCTGGCCTGCGGGGATCCCAGTCGCGCGGTTTGGAGGTGTCTGCGCCGCCGCTTGCCCAGACACCCGTCCAGTTGCGCTTGCGAGGGTGGACGGATGCACCGTTGACGCCGGAAGTGCCGGGGGTGATTGCAACGTAACTATTGCTGGTGGGGCCCGTCCCCGTCGGAATCAGAGCCCCCGCCGCGGCCCCCTCGAAGATATCCGCCTTAGCCGTCACTCTCTGGTCTGGCCCGAGGAGGAGCTGGATGTGCCCCAGTGCTAGTCGACCGGAGGCCAGAGCGTTGAGCCTAGCCTTGGCTATTTCCAGCCGAGACGCCGCCACGCGAGACTCGATGCTCAGGAAGCCGGCCAAGGAAAGGATGACCAGGACCAGCAGGGACATGATGGTCAAGCTCAGGACAAGCGAGAAGCCTGGACGTCTTGAGGGCATCGACACCCAAGTTTAGGCGAGCTTAGGGGGGTTGCAAACCTAGAGGAAGCGTTTTTCCAACTGATTTGGCCACTTAACTTTGCCAGCAGGGGCTTGCAGGCTAACCTAGGAATCGCCCTAATCAACTTCCCGTCTTGCAGACCCTCTCGCTCATCGACGCCGCAGGCGTTTTTATCTGGCCTCTTGGCCTTTGCTCCGCCGTGGCCGCCTTCGTTGCCATCGAGCGCGCCTTGGCCCTCGCGTCCTCCAGAACTATCACGGCGACCCAGCTCGCCGACCTTCGCCAAGGCCTCGAACCCCAGGCCTCCGCCCATTCGCTTTATGGCAGGTTAGTCGCCCTCTGGAGTAAGGGCATGGCTGGCCCTTCCTTGCGCGCCCATGCAGATGCCGAGTTGGTCTCGTTGCAGCGCGGGCTCTTCCTCCTCGACTCCGCGGTCGCCATCGCCCCCCTCCTCGGGCTGCTCGGTACTGTCACGGGCCTGGCCTCGCTCTTCCCCTCCCTCGGCCAAGCTGATGCCTCGCGGCTGGCGGGTGGCTTCGGTCTCGCCTTGAGCACAACGGCCATCGGCCTCGCCATTGCCATCCCCGCGCAGCTCGCCTCCCAGTGGATTGCCCGCCGGGTTGAGGTGACGGCTGCGCGTATCCAACTTCTGCTTGAGTCGCTCGCCGACCGACCCCGCCCATGAGCCTCTCCCGCCGTCGCCCGTCCGTCGCGGTCAACATCATCCCCTTGGTCGATGTGCTGGTGGTTCTCGTCTTCTTCCTCCTGGTCACGCTCCGCGCCGAGGATACGCGCGCCTTACAGATCACCCCGCCCTCCGCCGCCTCGGGCACTGCTGTGGCTATCGCCGAGTCCGTCGTACTCGCCGTGGATGCCGAGGGCCGCTTCTTCATTGATGCCAAGCCCGTCGCGGCGGAAGGCCTTGCCCCTGCGCTTCGCACTGCCCTTGCGGGCAAGGCCGATCCTGAGGTGACGGTCGTCGCAGATCGGCGCGCCCGCACCGGCGACACCGTGCGGGCGCTCGACGCTGCCTCGCAGGCCGGCGCCCGCGTCCAAGTGCAAGTCCTCTCCGAATCTCGCTGAATCCATGTCCCTTTCGCCTCCTGCTTCTCCCCGCCGCGGCTTCGCGCTGGTGCTGAGCCTGACCATCATGTCCCTGCTGGTCCTGGTCATTCTCTCTCTCGCAGGCTTCCTCGCCATCGAGTCCCGCCTCGCTGACCAGTCCCTCCGCCATGCCATCGCCCGCCACAATGCGGTGATGTCCTTCCGCCTAGCCCTTGCCCAGCTCCAGCTCCTCGCGGGGCCTGACCAGCGCGTCACCGGCACCGCTGACATTCTCACCGGCAGCACTGGCCTGACCGCTCCGACCAATCCTAATTACGGCCGCCTCACCGGCGTCTGGCACGCCGGCCCTAAGGCTGACTCCAAGTCCCGCCGTCTGTCACCCGTCCAGCGCTCCGCCAACGGCTACCTCTACGACACTCGCTTCACCGAGGATGGCTCCAGCCAGCCCGCCGCGGGCACCCATGCCGACGGCACCGCCTATGATTGGCGGATCGATCGCGAGCGGACTGCGTCCGACAGCCGCCTGCTCGGTTGGCTGGTCAGCGGCAACGAGGGACGCGCGCTCTCTGATGCCGCTTATCTCGGACCTAGGTCCGCGTGGATTGTGGCCGCCCCCGACCCCCGGGTCCCTCTGGTGGGTCCCGGCACCCTCGGCATCCCCGCCCGCAGCGAGGGCACGCTCGCCGTGCCCAGCGGCCGCGTTGAGTTGCCTTCTGTTGCCTTCCCCAGCTCTCAGACGGGCTTGGTCACTGGTCGCTACGCCTGGTGGGTGGGCGACGAAGGAGTCAAGGCAAGGGTCAACCTGCCTGATCCTTACGCTGCCTTCCAGCCCAACGCCTCCAGCCCCGAGGAGGGTGGCTATTACCGCTTGATGACTTCACAGCGGAACAACCTCACCCTGGTCAAGGATCCGGTTGGCGGCACGGCCACGCCCTTCTCCGGCTGGGACGCCGCCTCCGCGGCCACCCTGGCTTCGGCGACCGGCTTCGGCGACCTTTCGTCGGCCCTCGCCAATCCCAGCTACGACTACCGCGTCCTGTTCCACGACCTCACGTTCCATTCGCTCGGCCTCCACACCGACACCTCCCGCGGCGGGCTCAAGCGCGACCTTACTCCCTACCTCCAACTTCCCGAGGCCACGACCGGCATCCCTGGGGTCAACTGGGTCGGCCCCGCCCCCGCGGGAGCCCGCGCCCAGGCCCTGCCTGGCCTGATGGACGCCGAGGCTATTCTCGAGGGCGCCCAGTTCGCCGGCACCGGGCCCAAGCACGGTTTGATGCGGTCCTGGCTCCGCCAAGCCCAGCCCTTTGGCTCGGCCGCCCCGATCTCGCTGGCCGACGCCCGTCGCAGCGATGCCCCGTCTGCGGGCACGACCAATAACCAGAACTACAGGGTGCCACAGATGAGCAATCAGCGGACCACGCCGGTCAACCCGCTGCTTGCCCAGGTTAATGTCTTCTTCCGCCCGGCCTACGACAGCGTCAGCGGTCAGGCTCAGATGCTCGTCTACCCACGCGTCGTTCTCTGGAATCCCTGGAACGTTCCCATCTCCTCTAGTTCCTACGTCGTCGATGTCGGCCAGCGCTTCGCCGTCCGCTATACGGTCAACTACAACGGTCAATTGATGATCCTACGCTTCGGCAATCTTGGGGGTTATCCTGAACTTAGCACTACCGCGGGACATCCCAACACTGGCAGTGGTGTCCGTCTGACTGACTTGGTCTTCACCGTCCCAGCAACTACCTTCCAGCCAGGAGAGGCGTTGGTCTTCACGGCTCCGACAGGCCCAGCCCCCACCCTCACTAAGGCCGTGGGTCGCCCCCTGGCTGCCAACACGCATCTTCTCGCTCCTGCCCCTTTGCCCCCGGCCTCTCCGCCTTATTTTAAGGCAAACATCACTGCATTGCCCGAGCCATTCCTTTCCCTGAGCCGTTCTGGCGGCCTTGATAGTGTCAGCGTGACCTACTCAGGCAGCAATGGCTACGACTGGTCCATCCAGCACGCTGTTTCCTTCGCTGGCGCAAGCTACGAGGGCTACAGCAACGCTCCCGGCCAGACCTACCTCCTCGATGGCACCGGGGTGAATGCGCTGCAGATGATTGATTCCGACGCCTACCAGCGCGGCAACCTTGGCCGATGGGTTGGGCTGAGTAATGACTTACCCAATAACTTTCCCGACCTTGCTGGTGGCTCACCCGATATCCCTCCCCATCGGATCTCTTCCATCAACCATCGGCTCATCTGGAACGATGAGCCCGGCCTGCCGGGTGCACTGCCTGATCCTATCTACGGCACGGGTGAATACGGGAACCATAACCGCCAGTTCAATCTCTTCGTTCAGCACAACCCGCGCTCGGCCAGGTTCATCCGCTCGCCCTGGGATCTCGCCTTCCGCCGTCGTGCCAACCACGACCGCATGTTCGGCATCTACACGACCGAGCGCGACCCGATCGCCTTTGGCGATAGCCAACTAGCACCCATCTTCTCCTCTGGTCGCCCCCGTGCCGCCCCCTTCTTCTCCTCTACCCAAGCCTCTCCCGCTCACGTCTACACCCTCTTCGACCTGCCCCATCCTGCGCTCGGCGTTGTCTCCCTCGGGCAGTTCCAGCATGCGTCTTTCGCCCACTTCCCTTGGCATCCCTCGCTCGCCTTGGGCAATGGTTACGCCGACTCCTCTAGCCCGGATGTGTCGAGTTCTCAGGCCCTTTCAGTACAGGTGGGGTATTTCTCCACCAACTTTCAGAACCTTCCCGCACTCGCCCACCAGAAGGACGATGTTCCTACTCCTTCCTACTATAACTACGACCTAGCTTATGAGCTGAACGCTGCGATGTGGGATTCCTACATGGTCTCGGGTATTCCAGCCGCCGACCTTGGCTGGAACGAAGCCAATCTTCCCTGGACCCTTTCATCCAGCTGGCCCAATGCGCGCATCGTGCCCCTCGGTTCCAAGCTCCTGCCGACTGGCATCAGCCCCGCCATCCCCACCGCCTACTACGCTTCCGCCTCCACCGGCGTTGCCGGCGCTTTCAATGTCAATTCCACCAGCGTCCGAGCCTGGATTGCCCTCCTCTCCTCCGCGCGCAACCTCCGCGTCCCCACCGCCCTCGCTGGGACCGACACCAGTCCCTCCGGCACGCCCTTCCCCCGCAACCTTCGGCCTCAGCAAGGTAAGGTGCAGGGTACGGTCAGCAACCCGAGCTTCAATAAGGAGGTCTGGGGCGGTTACCGCTCACTGACCGATGTGGAGATTGAGACCCTCGCCACCCAGATCGTCGCCGAGGTTCGCCGCCGCGGGCCCTTCCTTAGTCTCTCCGACTTCGTTAGCCGTCGGCTCGAGCCCGTCGACCCCGCCACCGCAGCCTACACTCATCCTGGTAACCTCGGCACGCTCCAGGCCGCCATCGAGAGCGCGGAGCTCAACAGCCCCTTCGGGGCGCCCATCAGCTCTGCCTCCGGCGCCTATGAGGGTGACTTTAATCGCATCCAGCGCAGCTCGGTTGCCGATTACGCTGACGGTGAGGATAACTTGAGGCTCCGCCCGCGAGCCGAGGCACGCGTCGCCCACCGCGCCGCTGGGGCCCCGGGTTACCTTCTGCAGTCCGACATCCTACAGCAGCTGGCCCCTGCTTTGACCGCGCGCTCTGATACCTTCACCGTGCGTTTCTACGGCCAGGCGACAGACTCGTCGGGCACTCGTTCCTTCGCCGAAGTCTGGGGCGAGGCCATCGTCCAGCGCATGCCTGACCCTGTCATGCGCGAGAATGACTCCGCGGCGGCCGCTTTGAATCCCGACCAGCCGACCGTAGGTAGCGCCCGCAAGGTCGACCTCGGCCGCCGATTCCGCGTGGTAGGTTTCCGCTGGCTTGGCCGCAACGAAATCTGAGCCATGCGCCTTTTCCTCCTTCTCCTTCCGTCGCTCTTGCTAGCGCAGGCCGTACCACCGCCTGCACCCCGCCCTCCCTATGTCCTCAGGGTCTTGGCGCTTGGCCACGAACCCGAGCGCAAGTTCTTCCTCCGTAGCGACGGTTTCTACGACATGCACGCGCTCAATCCTGAGGAGCTACCTCCTCAGGAAATTTTTGCCCGTCTACCGACGGCCGCCCCCGTGACCGGTTCGCCCGAACCGGAGCGCATTCGCGTCGGCGTGATGCTCAATGCCGTGGGCGAGGTCCAACTACCTTCGACTGCCTCCGTCGGCGAGACCCTCATCCTCGAGCGAGCCAAGGTCACACCAGCCAAGGAGGGAAAACCCGCCGAAACTCGCTACGAGCGCCTCGGGGAGATTCCTCGGACAGCTGACTCCAGCTCTGCCCTCGTCCTACTTTACAATCCCTCGGGTCGACGGACCTGGGAGGATGTGCGCCCCAGCATCATCGACACCTCTGGTTCCCGCGTGCCCCCCGGATCCCTCCTCGTGATGAACCTTTGCGCAGAGCCACTTGAAGCGGTCATCGCTGGTCGCGGCGGCCAGTTGGTATCTGGTCAAAGCGCCCTAGTCAATGTAGCCACTGCCGCTGGTGCGCCTCTCGAGCTTCGCCTCTCCCTGCTCCGGGGCGCCACGCCCACCCAGTTGGTCGACTCTGCCCGTGCGATGCCTGCCTCGCGGCGCGCCTTACTCATCGTCTATCCGGTGCCCATCGCACGCAACGCCCGCAGTGCGGACTTCCTCCTCATCCCCCTTAGCGTTGACCCAGTGATTCCCTCGGTGGGGAAGACCGTCGCGCGCTGAAGGGCTTGCGCCCGCTGCGCCCGCTGCCACCTTGGCGTGACCATGGCTATCCCTCGCCTCCGCCAGGCAGTCCAACTCCTCGAGTCCTTCTCCCAGGCCCACGGTGCACCGGGCCATGAGGATGCCGTGCGCGCCCTCTTCCTCCGCGAGCTCGCCGGACATCCCGCCTCCTTCGATCGCCTCGGCTCGGCCTCCCTCGCCCCACTGAAGGCTGCCGCAGGCCCCCGCGTTGTCCTGACCGCCCACATGGATGAGGTTGGATTCCTCATTCAAGAGATCACCGCCGAAGGATTCCTTCGCCTCGTTCCCCTCGGTGGTTGGCCGGACGGCGTGCTCGCCGCCCAACGCCTCCGCATCCTCGCCCGCACCACCGGTAAGGAGTGGACCGGTGTGGTCGCCGCGCTCCCCCCGCATCAAGGAGGTCAGCAGGCCACGACGGTCGACCGCGTGTTGGTCGATATCGGAGCGCGCTCGCGCGAAGCGGTTCTTGCGCTTGGCCTTCGCCCCGGCGATCCCGTGGTGCCCGAGGGCCCCTTCGCCTCTCTCGCTGAGCCTGGCCTCGTCTCGGGCAAGGCCTTCGACAACCGGGCAGGCATGGCCGCGCTCGTTCTCGCCACCCGCGAGCTCGACGACGAGGCTGGTCTTCCCTGTGCCCTGCATGCCGTCGCCACCGTCCAAGAGGAAGTCGGTTGCCGTGGTGCCCTGACCGCCGCCCGCTTGGTCGACCCTGAGGTCGTCATCGTTCTCGAGGGGCCGCCTGCCGATGACCTGCCCGGCATGCACCGCGGCGAGGCCCAGGGGGCACTCGGCCACGGCGTACAGATTCGCGCCTTTGATCCCACCACCATCCTTTCCCCGCGATTGGTCGACCTCGCCCTTGCGGTCGCGCGCGAGAAGGGAATCCCCCACCAGCTGGCCGTGCGCCGTACGGGTGGTACCGACGCGCGCAGCTTCCAGCAGCACGGCCTTGGCGTCCCCACTATCGTCCTTGGGGTCCCGGCCCGTTACATTCACACCCACCAGTCGGTGCTGGACCTCGCAGACCTCCTGGCCTGCGTCGACCTTGCGAAGGCCCTCGCGCGCCGGCTCGATGCAGGGACCGTGGCTGGCCTGACCCGTTTCGCCTGAGGGTCGGACGGATTCCCGCTTGCCCCCTCCTCCGGGGCTGGGATTGTCGAGACAGCACCATGAGTACGCCGAAGAAGCCCAAGGTACCGTCCGCTGACGACCTCTCACTAGAGGAGTCGATGGCCCGGTTGGAGAAGCTCGTCGACTCGATGGAGTCTGGCGACATCCCCCTCGACCGCCTCGTCGCGCAATATGAGGAAGGCATGCGCCTCATCCAGGCTTGCGAGGCCAAGCTCGGAGATGCCGAGCTGCGCATCGAGCAGCTTGGCGGCGACGGCGAGACGGCTTGAGATGGGCCTACTCGAGACCATCCGAGGACCCGCCGATGTCCGGGCGCTGCCGCCCGAGAGCCTTCCCGTCCTTGCGGCGGAGATTCGCGAGCGCCTGATCGATGTCACCGCCCGCAACGGGGGGCATGTCGGTCCCAACCTCGGCGTGGTCGAGTTAACCCTCGCCCTCCATCGCGTCTTTGAAACACCCCAGGACCGCTTCCTCTTCGATGTCTCCCACCAAGGTTACGTCCATAAGCTCCTGACCGGACGCAACGTCCCTGCCTTCGACCGCATCCGCGGCACTGGCGGGCTCAGCGGCTTCCTCTCGCGCGATGAGAGCCCGCACGATGCCTTTGGCGCGGGGCATGCCGGCACCGCTCTCTCCGCCGCCACTGGCTTTGCCAACGCGCGCGACCGCCTGGGCGAACCTGGGCACGTCGTCGCCGTCATCGGCGATGCCGCCTTGACCTGCGGCGTCACCCTCGAGGCTCTCAATAACGCACGCACCGCTTGCCGACGCCTGGTCGTCGTGCTCAACGACAACGAGTGGTCAATCGACCGTAATGTCGGTGCCATCGCCGAGGCCCTCAGCCGTATCATCGTCAGCCGTCCCTACAACCGCTCGCAGAAGGGGCTCAAGCGCGCTCTCGGTGGATCGCGCTGGGGCCGTCGCGTGCTCGACTTCGGCCGCACCCTTAAGCGCGAGGTTAAGGACCTCTTCACGCGCAATAGCTCACTCTTCGAGCAGTTCGGCCTCCGCTATATCGGCCCGGTCGACGGGCATGACCTCGAGGCCCTCGAGCGTTACCTCAACTTCTGCAAGGATGCCCCTGGCCCCGTCGTGCTCCATGTCCGCACCGAGAAGGGCCGAGGCCTACCCGCCGCCCTCGGCAACCCTGAGAAGTTTCACGGCACGGGTGCCTTCGACCCAGAGACTGGCGATAGCCTCGCTTCGGGCACACCCGGTGCCCCTCGCGCTTGGCAAGACGTCTTCGGCGGCCTCCTGCTTCGCGAGGCCAAGGCCGACACCCGGGTCGTTGGTATCACCGCCGCGATGCCCTCGGGCACTGGCCTCAACCAGCTCCGCCGCGAATTGCCTGGGCAGTATCATGACGTCGGGATTGCCGAGGAGCATGCCGCTCTCTTTGCCTCCGGCCTCGCCGCGCGAGACCTGCGGCCGGTCTGCGCCATCTACTCCACCTTCCTCCAGCGGGCCTACGACATGGTCATCCATGATGTCTGCCTGCAGCGCCTGCCCGTCACCTTCTGCATGGACCGCGCCGGCGTCTCGCCGAACGATGGCCCAACCCACCACGGCCTGTTCGACATCGCCTACTTACGCTGCGTGCCCAACGCGACCGTCATGCAGCCCAAGGACGAAGACGAGCTCGCCGACATGCTCCGCACTGCCTTGCGCAGTGGTTCGCCGATGTTCATCCGCTACCCACGCGGACCCGCCGCCGGCGTCCCCACAAAGCCCGAGCCCGAGGTCCTGCCCATTGGCAAGGCCGAGGTCCTTCAGGCTGGGATGGATATCCAAGTTTGGGCTCTGGGCTCAATGGTCCCCGATGGCCGTGTTCTGGCCCAGGCCCTCGCCGCACGGACTGGCGCCTCGGTCGGTCTGGTCAACGCGCGCTTTGCTAAGCCAATCGATACCGCACTCCTCTCCGATCAAGCAACCCGTGCCCGTCTCTTCATCACGCTCGAGGACGGCGTGGTCACTGGCGGCTTTGGCACCGCCGTGCTCGAGCACCTCTCGGAGGCCGCGCCCGCTGCGCGCGTCCTGCGCCTAGGCTGGCCAGATTGCTTCGTGGGGCATGCCTCGGATGTCGCCACCCTCCGCGCCGCCCACGGCCTCTCTCCCTCGCAGATGCTCGAGCGTGCGGTGACCGCCTGGCAGTCCGCGCGGGGTTGATCAGTTTGCACCGCGCTCCGCCTCTTCTAGGCGCCGAGCCGCCTCCGCGAGGCGGGCGGCGGCTTGGTCGAGACGTGCCCTTAGTTCGCGCTCCCGGGCCAACATTTCCGCAATCCGAATGTCCCTAGTCTCGACCGCCGCCTTCCATTCCTGAATAGCATTGGCCCAAGAGGTTTCGCGTGAGGCTGCCTCGCGACGGTCAGCGGCGCGTGCCTCGGACATCTCCTCCGCTCGCTTTTGGGCTCGAGCCAGGGCACCGCGAAGTTCCTCGAGGTCCTGTTCGACGCGCTGGGTCGCGCGCCGGGCCTCAGTCAAGGCCGCTTCGGCTGCAGCCATTCGGCCCCCGGTCACGGCGAGTTGGTCGCGGGCCGCGAGGTCGCGCTGCCACAGCCAGCCGCACGCAGCTAGGACCACGCAGAGGATGAGGAGGTTGGCACGTCGCAGGCTCATGGGCCCTTGGGTTCGGCGGCAAAGCTGACCTCGCGGACGCCTGCTTCAGAGACAGCCTCGAGAGCACGGCTGACCGCGGCGAAGGGCGCACGCGCGTCGGCCTGCACGAGTACGCGCAATCCAGGCTCGGCCTGGTGTCTACTTGCCAGCGCGCCGACCAACTCATTGCGCCCTACTGGACTGCCCTCGAGGAGTAGGTCGCCCGAAGCCGAAACCGCGAGCGTCGCGGCTCTCATCGGGCCAGCCTGGGTCTTACCCGCCTCGGGAAGCTTGACGGGCGCGAGGGCCCCGGCTGCGCTCATGCCCAGGGTCGCGAGGATGAAGGTAGCCAGCAGGAAGAACATGATGTCGATCAGAGGCACAATCTCGATGCGCGCCTCCGCCCGCTCCGACTCCGACTCTCGCAGCCTGCGTGCCATCTTAGGGACGCTCGCCGCGGTTCTCGCGGGGCTGGAACTGCTCAAGACGGTGTCCCGCTGCCGTGGCCGCTCGCAGAGCGAGCTCGGCTTGGCTAATAGCTTGGTCGAGGTCGTGACGTAAGTCGGCGCTCCTTCGGGCGAAGAGATTGTGTGGGAGCAGGCAGAGAATGGCGACGCCCAGCCCGGCGGCGGTGGCGATGAGCGCCTCGCCGACCCCACCACTGACCTTTGCAATGGCAAGCTGGTCGCCGCCGATGAAGTCGAAGCTTTGCATGATGCCGATGACTGTGCCGAGTAGCCCGAGCAGCGGAGCCAGTGTGATTAGCGTGCTCAATATCCAGAGACGAGCGCGGGATTCCTCGAGGTCGGCCTCTGCGCGCAACTGCATCGCTGCCGCTGGGTCGGTGCGGAGGTTGGCCAATCCCGAGCGCAGCGAGCGCAGGAAGGGCCCGCTGGCCCCCTCGGTGGCATCCCAGGCAGGGGCGAGGTTACCCAAGCGTACATCCCAAAGCGCCTGCAAATAGGCCCGGTCGGAGGAGAGGCGACCGATGCGCCGCCACCAGAGGGCGCGCTCGGCCATCACGGCGAGCGCCAGGATGAGGCAGGCGAGGATGGGCCACATGATGGGCCCGCCATCGAGGAAGGTTTTGACCAGGACATTTGCGAGGATCATGGCTTCAGAGGATTTGGAATCGGATATCGACGAGGTAGTCGCGTGGGGTTCCCGGAGGGAAGGACCACCGTCGACGGATGGTGCTGGTGGCGGCCTCGTCAAGCGAGCGCCAACCTGATGAGTCCGCCACCCTGGCCTCTGTCACCTCTCCAAGTGGGTTCACGCTCAGCCGCACTGTGACCGTGCCCGCCTCGCCGCGCCTGAGCGCGGCCGTGGGATACTCCGGCCATGGCTGACTGCCGCTAAGGCTCTCACGATTGAGCACGACCGGACCATTGGCGGAGCCTCCCGAACCCACGGGAGCGATAGGTTGTGAAGTGACATTCCTAGCCGCCTTTCCTGGTGTTGGCAGGTCCGCGAGCACGGGCAGGGCGGTGGGAGTTGTCAGACGGGCGATGATGCTAGGCGCATCCGGCAGCGCGGTCGGGAGAGCGGAATCCTCTGTGCGCGACTCGCCCCTGGTGGGAGTCTGGCTCGGTGTCGGCGTGGGCAGACGCACCCAGGTGACAAGCGTTGGCTCCGGCTGGGTTCCGCTCGGTGATGAAAGCGCGGGAGGCTCGCGGAGGAGGCCGGCGAGGCAGGCGGCGAGGGCGCAGGCGCCCGTGGCTGTGACCAGCCATTCACCGATGCCTTCGTCGATTTTATCCATGCCTGCTTCCTTGATCAGTAACGGTATTCAGCGCCGAGATGGAAGGTGCGCGGCGCATTGGCGCGAGGCCCGAGTGGGGCGCGACTGACCAGGTCGCGCTCATCAAAAATGTTATGAATGCCCCCAACCAACCTAAGACCCTCACGGAGTTGCTGTCGGAAGGAGAAGTCGACCGTGAGTAAATCGGGGATGCGTCCATCGATGGCCGAGGGCTCGGGCAAGTCGGTGAGGTCGTTGACCCGCGTGCGCTCGTTGTAGCCAGTTCCCCAGGAAGCGGAGGACCAACCTGCGTCGAGACTTAGCTGGGTGTCCGCCCATTCGAGTCCGGCGGAGACACCGACCTTCCATTCCGGTATGTAGGGCACCTCACTGCCGTTCTCTGCACCCGCGAAGAGTCCGGCTCCATTGCTCAGACGCCCCGCGAGGTCTGTGAAGCGGGCGCGGGTAAAGGTAGCACTGAGTGTCAGGGGCGTGCCGAGCTTCCAGCCTGACGCGCGACCGTGGTCGTAGCCGACCAGTGCCTCAACACCGCGGGACTGGGCAGAGCCGGCGTTGGTTGCGGGAGTGAGACCTCCCCCTCCGACGCCTACCTCGGGGGCAATCAGGTCGCTAAAGTCCGTGAGGAAGAGCGCGACCTCCCAGCGTAGACCACCGGAACGGTGCCGGATGCCAATCTCCGTGCCGAGACTTCGCTCGGCGCTGGTGCCATTGAGGTAGCCAGAGGGGTTGGCGGGAGAGGCCCCGGCATGGACGCCTCCGAAGAGTGAGCGCTGCTTTGAGAGCTCATAGGTGGCACCGAGGCCTCCCGTGGTCAGGCTCGTGGAGCCGTCCGCGGCGACACCACTGCTGCTGGTGCTGGCATAGTTGAGCCATTCCTGGCGGATACCTGGTCGCAGCGTGAGGGCGCCGAGCCTGATGGCGTCCTCAACGTACAGGGCAAGTGCGTCGACCTCCGAGTAGCCCGCACTTACCACGGCACTAGCCGTGGCCGGACCGAAGCCACCGAGGCCGTCAGCGGCGCGGGTCAGGGTCTGGTTGGTGCCGCCCGCGGTGTCCCGGTGCAAGCGGACGCCCATAGTCAGCTCATGGCGGACCGAGCCAATGGTGAATGCCTCGCGTAGCTCGGTTTGCCAGCCCTGCGACTGATGGTCGCGGAAGGCATCGCGGTTGACGATGTTGCCGGTGGCGAGGCCTTGGAGGACATCGAGGCCGTAGGGATCGAGAAGCGCCCGGCCGAGGTTGGTCGGTACACCGATGGGCAAGCCGCTGAGCGCATCGAGTTTGTCCCAGTTACGTCGGAAGGTATTGAAGTAGAGAGCGCTCTCGAGACGCGTGTCCTCCTCCGGCTGCGCTACCCATTTTAGGTAGGTGCGCCACTGCTCGGAGTTGTGTCGGTCAAAGGCGGTCCCCGCGTAGCGCCGGTTGGGAGCCTCAAGGAGGTCCTGCTCGGCGACTCCGACATAACTCTCGTTCGCCCTCAGATCAGTCCAGCCCAGCTTGAGTTCGAAACGGTGGTTGCGAGTGACATCAGGTTGCCAGCCGAGCTTGAGCATCGGCTCAAGCAGGTTGTAGCCAGTGTCGGTCCCGGATCCGTCGACTTGCCTAAACCCCGCGGTATCCTGCGCGTGGAATTCGACCAAGTGGCCGAGCAGTCCATCGCCGACCTTCTCACTGGCGCCAATCCAGCCATGGAGGAAGGTGGTCGATTCAGAACCATGGGTCAGACGGATGCGACCCGCGCCCTCGGTCGGGAGGGGGGTCGATAGGTAATTCACAACGCCGCCCGTGGTGTGAGGTCCGTAGCGTACCTGGCTCGAGCCCTTGAGGAACTCGATGCCTGACATCCGCGCGGCCTTCGGCGAGTAATAGGCCGCGGGTGCGGCGTAAGGGGAGGGCGCAGTGAGGATGCCATCCTCCATCAGCGTGACCTTCGCGCTGCGGCTACCATCGACGCCACGCAGCGAGATATTGGGGAAGTTGCCATAGCCGTCCTCGTCGCGGATGTAGACGCCCGGCACCTGTTGGGCGATCTGCTGGAGGTTGGTGTAACCCTTGGCTTGGAAATCCTCACCATCGAGGAAACTGGCGGAGCCAGGTAACTCGGCGGTCTGCAAGCCTCGTCCCGTCACGGTGACCGGTGCTAGGGATTCAGCGGAAGGCTTGGACTCGGAAGGACTGTTCGGGACTTGTGCGGAAAGTCCGACGGCGGAAAGCAGGACTGCGAGGCTCAAGGGTTTCATGGTAGCAGGCTTATTGAGACAAAGTCTCGAAAGCTTGGTCAATAATGAAAATGAGTCTCAATCTCAATAAGATGAGAAATCCCTATTACGGTAACCTAGGTCCCATCGGGGTGTATCACTCACAAATGTCGCGTCTTCTGCTGGTCATACCTGCCCATAATGAGGCAAGCCGTATCGGCGAGGGGCTGCGTCGGCTAGGTCAGGCTGTCGCGGGGATGGATATCAGCGTCCTTGTCGCGGACAATGGCTCGCGCGATGCCTCTGAGAAGGTGGTGGAGTCGGTCGCTCCCGAGTTACCCTTCAAGGTGGATTTCGCCCGGATGAGCACCCGTGCCAACAAGGGCATCGCCATCCATCGGGCCTGGAGGGCCTATTCCGGTGGCTGTGACATCCTCGCCTATTGCGATGCCGACATGGCCGCCGATCCCGAGGCTCTCCGCCGCGGCGTCGAGCTCATCGCCTCAGGAGAAGCGGATGCCGTGGCTGGCTCGCGCTGGCACGCTGGCTCCTCGATCAAGGGGCGTAGCGCCTCGCGCGGCCTCATCTCCCGCCTGCTCTCGTTTGCCTGGCGATTGCTTCCGGGCGCGCGGGTGACGGATCCGGGATGCGGGCTCAAGCTGGTTCGGACAAGCACCTTTCGCCAACTCCAGCTCTCCCCTGAGCTGGGCGGCTTCGCCTTCGGGGCAATCGTGATGGTCGCGGTCGGCAGGTCTGGCGGCAAGGTGGTCGAGATTCCCGTGCTCTGGCAGGATGATGACGCACGCCGGCTAAGGTTGGGTCGGGCGGCACGCGACTACGCACGCGCCTGGGTCCGGCTCCTGATTGGCCGCTGAGAAGGCCTAGCCGCCGCGCGCGCGCCGCCGGTCGGGACCGCGCGTTTCTTGGCCTGGCTTGGGTGCGAGGCGGAAGTCGACCTGACGCTTAAAGCGGTCGACCTTCTCAATGGTGACCTCCACGCCGTCCCCGGCGGCATACATCCGGCCGGAGCGTCGTCCCACCAGTGCGGTCCCCTCCTCGTTGAGGCGATAGAAGTCGTCGGTCAGCGTGGTGAGGTGCACGAGTCCGTAGGCGTGGGAGGCGACGAGCTCGACCATCATGCCGTGGGCGCGGACCTCCATCACGCGAGCGGCAAAGGCGCGCTTGTCGGATCGCTCGACCTCGCGCTCGAAGAGCTCGAGCAGCTTGACCTTGACCGAGTCGCGCTCGGCCTCGGCGCTGTTGCGCTCGGTCATGGAGATGTGGTCGCAGGCCTGAGCGAGATCGCCGAGACCCGGGGTCCGGCCCGTGCCCCGGGGAGCATGGGGTAGGGCCTGTCGTTCCATCCAGTGGTCGAGGATGCGGTGCTCGAGCAAGTCAGCGTAGCGCCGGATGGGTGAGGTGAAGTGGCTGTAATGCAGCTTGGCTAGGCCGAAGTGGCCGTCGGCCGAAGGACGGTACCGTGCCTGCTTGAGCGAGCGCAGGAGCTGGACCCGGAGGATATGCCCGTCGGAACGATCTTTGAGCAAGGCGAGAGCTCGGACCATCTCCTTGCGCTGAGTGAGGTCGCCGATTTTTACTCCGGCTACCACCAAGGTGTCGCGCAGGGTGGCGAGCTTCTCAGGGTCGGGCTCGTCGTGGACGCGGGAGACGTGGGGCACCTTGGCCTGAGTCAGGGTCCGGCCGACCAGTTCGTTGGCGAGAAGCATGAACTCCTCGACTAACTGGTGGGACTCGTCGTGCTCGACCGTGATTGCGCGGTCGGCATAGCCCTCGGCATCGACGAGTAGTTTAACCTCGGTCATGTCGAGGTCGAGTGAGCCGACCTCGAAGCGCTCGCGGCGCATCTTGCTGGCGAGGGACCAGAGGGTCCGGAGGATGCCGCGCAGGTCGTTGATTTCTGGGTCGGAGAGCGAGGCGAGCGAACGCCCAGGGTTGCCCGTCTGGTGGGCGGGAGGAGGCTCGACCTTGCGAACCAGGTGGTTGTCGTCCTCGCGAAGGAAGGCGAGGGCCTGCTTGTAGGTTAGGCGCTTGCGGCTACGGATAACGCCGTTGGCGAAGGTGAAGCCGGTGATACGCCCGTCAGCAGAGAAGTCGACCAGCGCGGACTTAACTAGCCGGTCCTCCGCCTCGACCAGCGAGCAGAGCCCGCTGGAGAGGGCGTGCGGGATCATCGGGATGACCGTGCCAACGAGGTAGGTGGAGTTGCCACGGGCACGAGCCTCGGTATCGAGCGGCGTGCCTGGCCGGACGTAGTGCGAGACGTCGGCGATGTGGATGCCGACGCGATGCCCGCCACCGGGCAAGGGCATGAGGGACAGGGCATCGTCGAAGTCCTTAGCATCGTCCGGGTCGATGGTCAGGGTAGGGACATTGCGGAAGTCGGCGCGCCAGCCGAGGTCTTCCGCGCCGACCACGGAGCCGAAGGCGCGCGCGTCCGCCTCGACCTGGGGAGGGAACTCGGGGTTCAGTCGGTATTGCCGGAGGATGGCTTTGTACTCTGCCATCGGCGTGTGGGTGACGCCGAGGACCTCGCGGAGGGTGCCGGTAGGGCTGGCATTGCGGCGCTCCCAGGGGTCGAGCAGCAAGACGACCTTATCCTCCGGCTTAGGAGCGGGGTTAATCCCGGAACGCGAGGGGTCGCGCACGAGAATCTCACGGACGATGCGGGGATCGTCGGGGATCACATACCAAGAGAGTCGCGTCCGGCGCAGGGTGCCGACGACCTCGGTCAGCGCCCGGCGGACAACACGTACCACGCGCCCGGTACCCCAGTCGCCGCTCTGGCGGCGACCGCGCGAGGGCTCGAGCTCGAGGGCGACGCGATCGCCATGCAGGGCCACGCCTGTGTCGGTGGCATGGACATGCACCGGGTCACGGGTCTTACCCTTGGCGTCGGCATCGAAGACCACGCGGGCCGAGCCGCTGCTGCGGAAGAGGATGGTGCCCTCGGGGTGGCTTCCCTGCGGGGGCAGGGCGAGCTTGTCTCGGGCGACCACCACGAGGGCGCCGGAGCGGACGAGCTGGGGCACGGCCTTGCGGAGGCGCTGGTAGGCCTCGCGGTCAGCGCCGATCGCGCGTGCGAGGTCCTCGAGGCGCGTCGGCTCGTAGCCGGGGCGCGCCATGTGGCGGAGGAGGGCCTCCTCGGGCGTCATCGGCTTCCCGCCCCCTCGGCGAGCAGCCCGGTGAGGAAGGGCAGTAGCTGCTTCTTCCGGCTGACGATGCCTGGCAGATCGAAAATATCGGGCGCGCGCTTCAGGGGGTAAGTGATGGCGCGAGCGATATCGGTGTCTCCCCGGATGAGCAGGAGTGATCCTTGGGTGTCGATGTCCGTGACGAGCAGGCAGGAGAAGAGCAGGGCGTGCTCCGCACGGTGCCGCTCGAGGGCCTCGAGCAGAGCGTCGGCTGTCTTCCAGAAGGAAGTGAAGCCGAGTTCCTCGACCTGGGCGACGGAGAAGCGAGCACCGTTCTCCTCGTATAGTTTACAGTCGGTGCGTACGGCGGAGTCTGGCGTAGCCGTACTCAAGATAGAGCCGGCCGAGAAGATGAGATCGGCGAGGGCGCGTGACTCGCACTCCGCAATCCCCGCCAGCCAAGTGAGCAACTCGGCATCGAGCGGCGTGGTCGTCGGGCTCTGCAGGTGGAGGGTGTCAGAGATGATCCCGCTCATCATCAGCCCAGCGACCTGGGGGCTGGGCTGGATGCCAGCTGCACGGAAGAGGTCAGCGACAATCGAGCAGGTCGACCCCAGCGGCCGGTTGATGAAGAGGATGGGATGGTGGGTGGGCGGGTTGCCCAGCCGGTGGTGGTCGATGACCTCGGTAATCTCGACCTCGCCGGCACCCTCGACTGCCTGACTGAGCTCGTTGTGATCAACCAGCACGAGGCGGGTGGAGATGGGACGAAGAATGTCGGACTTGGTGAAGACCCCGAGCAGGCGGCCTTCCTCGTCGAGCACGCAATTAAGGAGGGAGTTGGACTGCACGATGCGGCGGCGCACCAGGGCGAGCTTTTCCTGGGGTTGGAAGCAGGGCGGTTCGCGGCGGGGCAGGGCGGAAAGCAGATTGGCAGAGCGCGCCGCCCAGGCGGTGGTCGCGCTGTCGGTCGGGGAGCGGCTGACAGAAACGCCCTTGGCGCGCGCCGCTGCCACGAGGTCAGCGTCCATGCTATGTCCGCCAGTAACCACGATAAGGCGGACGCCCATCTCGATGGCCCGGGCGTGTACGTCGCGCCGGTCGCCCACCACGATGACACTCGACTCCGAAGCGATGCCCTCAGCAGCGGCGGCGACGCCAAAGGATTCGAGCCCCATCGCAGCGACGCGCACGAAGAGGTCCTCGACTCGATCCGCATCGTTTAGCGTGAGGGCCTCGCCCCCGAGGGTGCGGACGATGGCGGCCACGCTGCTGCGGATGCGGCGCATCGCCTTCGCGAGGCGGGGCTTGGGGATAAAGGTGTCGCCTAGATCGAAGATGGAGATGTGGCTGACGAGGCGATTCTCGGCATCGACCACGGGCAGCGCGCGGATATCATGCTGGTCGAGCAACTCGAGCGCCTCCGCGCAGGTGCTCTCGGGCCTCACGGTCAGCGGCGAGGGATTCATGATGTCCTCGACGCGGGGGGTGACATCCCCGATGAACTCGGGGAGTGCGGCGCCAAAGCGCCCCAGGATAGCCTCGATGCGATCGTTGGAGTTGCCGCAGCGCGCAGCCACGTAGCCGGAGTGGCCGGTGGCGCGCTTGAGGTCGGCGTAGGCGATGGCCGAGCAGATGGCGTCAGCGTCGGGATTGCGGTGCCCGATCACATAGGTGGCGGGCG
>JBFZFD010000086.1:0-3685 GCA_041306485.1 Opitutia bacterium
GGGTCGGAGTGGCGGGACGAGCGGCGTTGGCGCCGGTACGGTTACCAGTGGCGCGGGACGAGGCGGTGTTTTGGCCGGTGATTAGCTGGCTAAGGAGGGTGGCGACATCCGGGGCATTGGCATGGCGGAGGGGGAGCACCTCGGTGCGTGTCGAGGGATTGGAACGTACGTCGAGCTGAGCCACGAGCGCGTCGAACATTGCGTGCTGTCTAGGGTCGCCGATGACAATCAGGCGATTGGTGCGCTCGTCTACGCTGAGCGAGGTGGCGGCGGAGAGCCGGCCGAGCAGGGGACCAGCGAAGAGTTTGCGGAAAAGTGCCTCGAGGGCGGTAGCATTGGCGTGCTGCAGTTCGTAGGCCTTGGAGATGACCCCGAGCTTGGGCTGATCGAGGTCATTCAGGATAACCTCGATGCGACGAAGGTTGGCGATGGAGTCTGTGATCAGGAGGGTGTTGGTCCGGTTGAACAGGACCGGCGGCGAGCCCAGCGTGGCGTTGAGCATCGGCGCGATGAGTTTGGCGGCATCTTCAACCGAGGTGGACTGCAAGTGGAAGAGCTTGGCGGCGACGCGGCCGGAGGGAGGCAGCGCGGAGACGGGGCCATCAATCAACTGCGGTGCCTCGGCACGGGCGATGGTGTTGGGAACGACCTTGAGGAAGCGCTCGCCTTGAGCGATCACCGCGACGCCGTTGAGGCTAAGGATGGTCTCGATGGCCTGGAGGGCCTCGTCGCGCGTGGCACCCTCGGGCAAACTGAGATTATAGGTGGGGGTAGGCAGTGCCTGGGGACGGAGGACGGTCTTGCCAGTCCAGCGTTGAAGGAGCTCGAGCACCTGAGGAAGGGTTTCGTCGCGCAGCAAAACGGGGCCGACCTTGTCCGTGCCCAAGAGGGGGCCGGCAGGAATCGCAGCGGCCGGGACGGGCACCACGGGGGCGGATGTGGGGGTGACACCAGGGGTGACGGGAGGCGGCGGCGCGACCGGGACAACCTGACCATGAAGCGCAGCGGCGGCGAGGGCGAGGGCGCCCAGGCGAAGGAAGGGGGAGTGTTGAAGAGCCACAGGAGTGAAACAGCAGGAATGAGGGAGGGTTTGAGGGAAACCTCATTTAGGCGGAGGGGCGAGGGGGAACTCTCCCTATGGGGCGGATGTCATCGGAAACATGCCCCTACCCCTAATTTGGGTCGCAGTCCTCTGCGCCTCGGCAACCGCGGCCCGTGGTGCCACCCCCGCCTCCCAGATTCAGGTGGCCCCGGGGTTCGGAATCGAGCTGGTGCATGATATTCCTAAGGCGACGCAGGGATCATGGGTGGCATTGACGATTTCCCCTAAGGGGAGTTTCTACGCGGCGGACCAGAAGGGCGGGCTCTGGCGCCTTCGCCTCGACCAAGATGGCAAGGCCCTCCCAGCTGAGAAGGTGGAGGTCAAACTGAAGGGCGCGCATGGCCTGCTCTTTGCCCATGGACACCTCTATGCCTGCGAGGGCGAAGGCAGGGACGGCCACATCTGGCGCCTGACCGACAAGGATGGCGATGGTGTCTTCGAGGAACAGGTGGCTATCCGCAAAATTCCTGGGCAAGGCGGCGAGCACGGGCCCCACCAAATGATCCTAGACGCCGAGGGCGCAATTTGGGTGGTGGCAGGCAACTTCACAAAGCTCCCCGCGGACGAGCGCCCTTCCCCGCCCCGCCGCTGGGGCGAGGATGTACTCTCGCCTCGGATCGAAGACCCGCGCGGCCATGCTGTCGGGCTACGCGTGCCGGGAGGCTGGGTAGGGCGAATGGATAAGGACGGCGGGAATTTCCAGGTCATCTCCACGGGCTGGCGCAACGCCTATGACCTAGCGATGAGCCCGGAGGGCGAGGTCTTCTCCTGGGACTCTGACATGGAATGGGATGTCGGTACACCTTGGTGGCGACCCACCCGCATCCACTTGGTCAACCCTGGCTCCGAATACGGCTGGCGCTCCGGCGTGGCCAACCAACCCGATCACTTCGTCGACTCGCTACCTCCCGTGGTCAACATGGGCCCGGCCAGCCCCACGGGAGTAGCCTTTGGCACCGGCGCCAAGCTGCCCGCCAAGTACCAGCGCGCCCTCTTCTCTTGCGACTGGACCTTCGGCACGCTCCACGCCGTGCACCTACGCGCCGACGGCGGCGGCTGGGCTGGGGACAAGGAGCCCATCGCTTGGGGAAAACCTTTTGCCCTGACCGATGTGGTGGTACGGCCGACGGATGGCCATCTCTACGTCCTTACCGGCGGACGCAATGGTGACAGCGGGCTCTACCGCATCCGCTACACCGGCAAGGAATCGACCGCGCCGGCAGCGAAGCTAGCGCTCTCGCCAGAGCAGGTGCTGCGTCGCCGCCTCGAGGCACAGCGCCTGGCGGGGGCCTCCACTGAAAACATCCGGCTCGCCCTTGCCCACCTTGGATCGACCGACCGGTGGATCCGTTTCGCCGCGCGCCAACTACTGGAGGCACATCCCGTCGCCGACTGGCGCGACCAAGCAATGAGGATGGCCAAGGATACCAAGACGAGCGCGGATGGACGACTCCAGCTGGCTCTCGCCCTGGCGCGCTGCGGAGAACAGGTCGACCTTGCACAGGTGCTCGCGCTTGCGCGCGGGGCCGTTGGCAAGGATGCCAACCTCCGGCTCCGTCGCGACCAAGCGCGTGTGCTCACCGTGACGGTGGCGCGGCTGGGCAAGCCTTCCGATGATCTCGGCGATTGGGCCGCGCGCCAGCTGCCGACGGGCGACTTCGAGTTGGACCGCCAGCTGGGCGAGTTAGCTGTCCATCTCGGCTCCGCCGAGGCCGTGCCCCGTCTCGTCCGGATGATGGCTACGGCGCGCGACCCGGAGCCAGCAATGGACCGCGAACTGCTCGCTCGTAATCCCAACTACGCCAAGGCCTTCCTTGATGCCCTCTCCACCAGGCCGGCCTCGCAGAAGATTGGCCTAGCTGAGCTACTCTGCCATGCCAAGGCCGGCTGGACCCCGGAGCTGCGTCGTGACTATTTCTCCCACTTCGCTGAACTCGGTGCCGCCCAGGGTGGCATGAGTCTCCAAGGCTACGTGGCGTCGATTCGGCGCATCGCCCTCGCCAACACACCCGAGGCGGAGCGTGCGGGGCTGGATAAGCCCCAGGTCGCTGCGCCGCCGGCGGAGCGTCCCGCACCAGAGGGTCCCGGCAAGGCGTGGACGGTGGAGCAGACGGTCGCTCTCGCCGCGGCCAAGGGAAGCAAAGGGCGCGACTTCGCACGCGGCGAACGGATGTTCAAGGCGACACTCTGTGCGGAGTGTCACAAGATGGGGAATGCAGGCGGTGGATCTGGCCCCGACCTTACCGCGCTTGGCTCGCGCATGGGTGTCCGCGAGATCGCCGAAGCGGTGATCCAGCCGAGCAAAGTTGTTTCGGACCAATACGCCAACACGGTAGTCGCGCGTCGTGATGGCACGCAGGTCATCGGCCGCGTGATTGCGCGCGAGGGCGACCTAGTGAAGGTCGCGATCAATCCCTTCGATCTCACCAACCCGGCGGGTCATGTAGGCATCAGCACATCGGACATCTCAGGAGAAACTCCTTCGACGACCAGCTCTATGCCGGCAGGGTTAGCCAACAGCCTAAACGAGGAAGCCTGGCTCGACCTGCTCGCCTACCTGCGCTCGGGGGCTAATCCTGCTGA
>JBFZFD010000087.1:0-2695 GCA_041306485.1 Opitutia bacterium
TAGTAGAAGGGCGTGGGGGTGCCAGCGGTATGGGCTTCGGCAACGCCGCGGAGGATTTCGACGGGGAGGGAGGCGCTGGCCTGCTTGCCCTCGGAGCCGACGTAGCCGTCGAAGGTGATCACGACCCGGTCCTTGGCGGCGAGGAGGGCGAGGAGGAAGGCGTGCATCGCGGTGTCCTCGCCGGCATCGAGGGTACGCTTGGCGAAGGTGGGCTGGGTCGGATCGATGAAGACCTCGGGGCCGACCTGCGCGGGACGGCCAGGGAAGGCGCCGTCGTTCATACCCATGAGGACGATGACGCGGGCGGGGTGAATGGAGGCGGCGCGGAGGGGGGCGAGGGTGACGCGGCCGGACATGAATTGTCCGGAGCCCGCCTCGAAGTCGCAGGCATCTTCGGCGAGTTGGGCGAAGAGGATGGGGGTGACCTCGGCGTCGCCGAGGACGCGGGCGCGGGCCTCGAGTTGGGCGAGGGCTCCGTTGAGCTCGGTGAACTCCTCGAGGAATTCCTTGGAAAGGGGGCGAAGACCTCGAGCGACCTTGGAGAAGGCGGCGACCCAATCGGCGAGGGAATGGGGTTGTGTGGCGAAGTCGGCCCAGTCGCGGACGAGGCGAAGCACGCGGAGGAGGTCGGCCGCGAGGTGGAGATCTTGCTGACCCTCTACCTCGTTGACGGGAAGAGAGCCTTGGATGAGGTCAACGCGGCCGCCGAAGGCGGTACCGAGGGCGAGGCGCCTGATGAACTCATCGAGGGTACCGACGTGGGCGATGGCGGGATCGGCGACGAGGGGCTCTGCTTCATCATCGGCCTCGGGCGAGGCGGTTAGTGACTCATTGCTTGCGAGGAGGATGGCGTCGCGATGAGTGGGGTTGAGGCCCCAGAGGAAGGGCGCTTCGCGGAACCATTCGCCGATGGACTCGAGGGTGGAGTCATTCCAACCGGCGTGGTCGCGAACGATGTCCAGCGAGAGTAGCCCATGAACGTCGAGCGAGGTGACGCGGCTAAGGGGAAGCGAGAGGAGTGCATGGACGAGGTTGCCGACAGGGGACTTGCTGAGCCCGTAGAGTCCGGCGGTGGCGAACTGGAAGGAAGGCTTGCGGGCCGAGAGGACGCCGGTGAGGAGGGGAGCGTGGACTTCCGGGGTGGGAGAGAGGATAAGGACATCACCTTGGCGGAAATCCTCCAGCTCGCCGAAGAGGCGGAGGAGCTCGTCGCGCACGACCTCGGCCTCGCGCCAAGCGCCGTGACAACGATGGATGGCGAGGGAGCCGTCGGCCGGCGCTGCGGGGAGGGGTTCGTGGAAGGCGTCGACGCCGGCCTTGATGCGGCCGAGGAGTGAGGGATCGGAGACTTGGCGGGAAACGGGTTCGTGGAACTGCTCGTGGTCCGGCTCAAGCTCGTCGAGAACTTTGTCCTGCTGCAGGCGATAGTGACGTCCACAGGCGGTGAGGAGGCGGAAGGACTGGCTGCGGTCGGGCAGGTCGCGGTCGCTATCGGCATCGGTCTCGTAGACCCGAAGGTCGTCAAGGAAACCGGCGGAAGGTTGGAGGAGAAAGAGGTGGACCTCGATGTCGTTACGAAGAAGCGAGAGGAGTTTAAGGTGACTGCGAGGGACATCCCCAGTGGACAGGAGCGAGATGCGACCGGGGAGGCGGCGGGCGACGGCGGCGCGGGCTTCGGGATCGTCGAGGGCGCGAAGGAGGTCGGCCTCGTGGAGGACGGAGGCATCGGCGCCGGGATGGGAGGCTGCGAATTCTGCGCGTAGGTCTTGGATGGCGCGGCGCCAGAGGACCGACCAGCGATCGGTGGAGCCGGCCTCGGCGCGGGCGACCCAGTCGGCGTCGTTCCGGAGGAGCTCGCGGTAATGGCGAGCGAGACGGGAGCAAAGGCCCCAGAGGACCGTGCCGCCATCGACCTCGGGGTTACCGGACCAGGTCTGCCAGGCGCCGGGGTTTGGCTCGAGGATGGCGTAGAGGCGGGGAGCAAGACCGCGGAGGGGATCGCGGGGGAACTCACGGGGAGATTCACCTCGGACAGCGGAGGCCATCCAGGGCGCGAGCCGACTGGAATTCATTAGGTCGGCGTTCATTTGGACGCCGAGACGTCCGTCGCGGACTATGCCGTGGGTTAGCCAATTACTGACACCTTTACCGTCGACTAGGATGATATCCTTTTGAAACGGCTTCCGATGGGGGATTCGGAGAGTCTCGGCGAGAGCGCGGGCAAGCGCGGGAAGGTCGAGAGACTGATGGAGGTGGAGTCCGGGCATCGGAGAATGGGGGTAATAGCCCCGGGGTGCGAGAGAGGCAAGCCGGGCGGTGGATGTATTCTGGAATCTAATAGTATGGTTGGGCGCTGAGGGTGCCTAACTGTAGCAGGTATAGGGGCACGGACAGGGAAGCTGGGCACGGGAGAGTATAGCTCGTTGGCTCTCTAGCTCGTTAGCTCTCTAGCTATCTGGCTTAATGGCTTAATCGCTTAATGGCTGGCGGCTGATGCCGCAGGCGGGCACAGCGGCACGGCGGCACGGGAGAGACAAAGGCAAGAGAGGTCACGACGTGGTCGTGCCCCTACCCGAGGCAGAGATACAGTAGCGAGTGGGGTGATGACCTGGGGGGCGGGGGCTTGACAGACGGGAAGGTGAGAGGAAAGTGGAGATGTCCCAAAGGTCCCACCCCGGTGACAAGAGCCCATGGG
>JBFZFD010000088.1:0-5094 GCA_041306485.1 Opitutia bacterium
CGAAGGACCAGTAGGCGCTGGCGAAACTGCTATCGGTGAAGGTGATATTAACGTCCACACTTGATGACACGTTCGATGCGAAATGCAGATTGAGGTTGGTATTGGCCCTGTCCACCCCTCCGACCAAGAGGTTCAGAGGAGTCCCGAAGGTGTAGTCAATCTCTATGGTATATCTATCCGATGAAGACGCCGAGACCCATCCCCCGCTCACCGAGAGATTGACCATACTTGAGGTGAAGCCTCCTATTTTTAGTTCGCGGTTAGCACCGTTAGCTAAGCTCAGGACTGAAGGGTCCGGAAAGCTGCTACCCGACATTCGTCCGACACTTTGAGACTCGGTGAAGTTGTCGATGGTCAGGGTCTGGGCATGAGCGGCTGCGACAAAAAGTGCAGGTGCGAATAAGACAAAACTTTTCATGTATTATTTTTTATATACTGTTTTATCACATACAAGCACTAATCGTTATGTTCTTCATACCTAGCGTATGGATTGTTGGTAATCGTCAGAATGAAAGGGAGTTATCAAGACCGGTCTCCGGGCTTCCCAACTTTCCTGCGTCACGCTCAAGACGACGTGCCACTAGTCCGGAGAAGCAGAGCTGATTAGGCTAGCCCGCGCTTGGAATCGCGCACGAACCCTAGCCAAGCCTTGCCGACGCGGCCGGCCGCGAGGGGCAGGGCGGACGCCTTCTCCAGGGCCTGCGTGGCGTTGAGGCCGTCGCGGTAGAAGAGGCGGTGGAGCGCCTTGGCGTCTTCAATTTCGGACTCGGAGAAGCCGTTGCGGGAGAGGCCGACCCGGTTGACCATCTTGGTCTCGGCTGGGTTGCCGTCGACGATGACAAAAGGGGGCACGTCTTGCACGAGCTTGGAGCAGGCCGCGACCATCGCGTGGTCTCCGATCCGGCAAAACTGGTGCACGCCGGCGTTCCAGCCGATGTTCACGTGGTCGCCGACATGCACATGGCCGCCGAGCGCGGAGTGGCTGGACATCACGAGGTGGTTGCCGACCACGCAGTCGTGCGCGATGTGCGCGTAGGCCAGTAGGACATTATCATCCCCGAGCACGGTCCACTCGCCCTCCTGCGTGCCGAGGTGGATGCTGACGTACTCGCGGAAAGTGTTGCGCGCCCCGACCCGGAGGCCGGGCTTGCCCGGGCGAGCCTTCAGGTCCTGGGTGCGCCCTCCAATGAGAGCGAAGGGGAAGACCTCGCAGGCTGGACCGAGCGTGGTTAGGCCTTCGACGCAGGCATGATGGTGCAGGATGCAGCCTTCGCCGAGCGTGACATCGGGGCCGACGTAGGCATGGGCCCCAATGGATACCCCCGAGCCAATCTTGGCGCCGGGCTCGACGATGGCGGTGGGATGGATGTTGTTCGCTCCCATAGCCGACTCAGCCCTCTGCAGTGCTGTCGGCCACGGTGAACATAAGGTCGGCGGATGACACGGCCTCACCGGCCACTAGGCACTCGCACTCCGCGCAAGCGATTTTGCCACGCACCTTGGTCAGTTTGGCCCGGATCTCGAGGGTGTCTCCTGGGGTGACTGCCTTGCGGAACTTCACCTTGTCCGCGCTCATGAAGTAGACCACCTTCGGCGTGGCGTCGCCCTGCGCCTTGCGCAGCATGATGAGGCCAGCCACTTGTGCCATCGCCTCCACTTGGAGCACGCCGGGCATCACGGGCATGCCGGGGAAGTGACCCTGGAAGTAAGGCTCGTTGATGGTCACGTTCTTGATCGCTACGATGGATTCCTCGTCCAGCCGGAGAACGCGGTCGACCATCACGAAGGGGTAGCGGTGGGGCAGGGCGTTGAGGATCTGCCGGATGTTGAGGTCGTTGCCGACGGGGGCCTGCACCTTGCTCACTTGAGGCTTAGCTGCCCTGGTCGTGCCTGACTTGGCATCGAGCCACTGGCGGCGGATGGCAGCGGCTAGGCGGGCGTTGAGGGCATGGCCCGGGCGCACGGCGATGATGTGTGCCTTGATGGCGACGCCGGCTAGGCTGATGTCCCCGATGATGTCCAAGATCTTGTGGCGCACGAGCTCCTCTTTGAATCGCAGCGGCTCTTTCGAGATAATCTTGTCGCCCTTGAGCACGATGGCGGAGTCGAGCGAGCCCCCCTGGATGAGCCCCTTCTTGAGCAGCTCCTCGATGTCTTCGTAGACAGTGAAAGTACGGGCCGGGGCGATCTGTGCCTCGTAGGACTCTGGATCAATATCGATCGTCAGGTGCTGGGTGTGGATACCACGGTCATCGGCCGAGGTGCATGTTATCCGCAGTCCGTCATGGGGTAGGGCGACAATGGAGCGGCTGCCCTCGTTGATGGTGATGGGGGAGGTCAGCGCGAAGATCTCGCGCGTGCCCTCCTGGGTGATCACGCCGGCCTGGCGCACGAGCGTGGTAAAGGGGCGGGAGGAGCCGTCGACGATGGGAGGCTCCGAGGCGTCGAGCTCGACGACACAATTGTCGATTCCCATGCCGCTGAGCGCAGAGAGGATGTGCTCGATAGTGTGCAGCTTGATATGCTCGGAGCTGACCGTGGTCTTGCGCTCGACCTCGGTGACCATGTCGGAGACTGGACGAATCTCCGGCTTGCCGAAGAGGTCCGCGCGGCGGAAGACAATGCCTGTGCCGGGGGCTCCGGGATGGAGGGTCAAGGTGACCTCCTGGCCAGTATGGAGGGATTTGCCCTTCAAAGACACCTCCCGCTCGATGGTTTGCTGCTTCATGCCTCCCCACAGTTATTCACAGGGCGGTCCCGGTGTAAAGCGCGGGATTGCAGGGGCTTCCGCATCCCCTTGGCGTTTGCTCGGTGCTTGCCTACCCGCCCCAGATTCATAATTTCACGCCATGCTTATCCGCAGCCGAGCACTCACCCTTTTCCTTGCCCTCCTCGGCCTGGCCTTCGCCCCCCTCGACGCCCAGTCCACTGGCCTCGTCCGTGGGCGTGACGCCGATGACGAACGCATCGGGAAGGCCGCCGCCTCGCTCCGGATGTCGGTCGACGATGTCCGCCGCCTCGTCCGCCGGGACGCCGCCCTTCACGTCTCAAGCTCAGGCAACCTTGTCTATGCTTGCCGTCGTAACCCCGCTCGCGCCGCCGGTGCAAGGGTTGTCGGGGTCGACAACTCTGGCTTTGTCGGAACGCCCGCGTACCCCCTCAACCAGACATTCAAGCTGCACAGTCGCCCTGGCTCGACGAAGGTGCTGTATCTCGACTTTAACGGCCACACCATCACTGGTACGGCCTGGAATGAGGGCCTCAGTGAGACGATCGTCATCCCGCCCTTCGACATCGATAAGGCGCCCAACAGGTTCAGCAACACCGAGATGACCATCATCCAGCAGGTTTGGCGGCGCGTAGCCGAGGACTTCGCGCCGTTCGATGTCGATGTGACGACCGAGGAGCCAGCCCTCGAGGCCATCCTGCGCGACAGCCCCGCCGACACTGTCTACGGCGTGCGCGCCCTCGTGGGCGGTGACGTCGAGGACCTCGACCCCGCCCTCGCCGGCGAGGGCATCCTCGGCATCGCCAACTTCGGCTCCTTTGGCAGCGACGTCGACACACCCGTCCTCAACTTCTCCGAAGCCCATGGCACCAACTGGGCCATGCTCGCCGACACGATTTCCCACGAGACCGGCCACGCCCTCAACCTCTTCCACCACGGTAGCGACAATGACGGGGAATACTATGCTGGCCATGGCAACTGGGCCCCCATCATGGGTTCCGGACCTTCCACCCGGGTCTCGCAGTGGAGCCGTGGCGACTACGCTGGCGCCACTAATCCTACCCAGGACGACCTCGCCGTTATCAGCGAGCTCATCCCCTTTGCGCCTGTGGACCATCCCACTGGGGTGATGGACGCACTCACCCTTGACCGCAGCGACATCGCGGGCGGCACCATCCTGAACGCCGAAGACACCGCCTGGTACCAGATTGTAGCTGGCGGCGGCCGCCTGACGCTCAACGGTACGCCTTCCTTCCTTGGTCCAAACCTCAAGGTGGGGCTCACCCTTGTCGATGGCAACGGCCAGGTGGTCGCTACCTCCAGTCAGACCACCTCTTCCATGGCGGCCACCCTTACCTACACCGTTCCTGCTGCGGGCACCTACTACGCCGTGGTCGATGGTATCGGCTACCTCACAGCCGACACTGGGTTCACCGACTACGCTTCCCTCGGTCGGTTCAGCCTCACCGGTACCTGGGCCCTCAATCAGCCGCCCATCGCGTCGACCGCCGGGAGCACCCCCCTCATCGGTGGTTTCCCCCTGACTGTGAGCTTTAACGGCTCTAACTCCTTCGACTTTGACGGCGGGATTGCCTCCTATTCCTGGAACTTTGGCAATGGCGCTAGTTCGAATCTCGCCAACCCCACCCAAGTCTACGCTACGCCGGGTACCTACACCGCCGTGCTGACCGTGACAGACAGCCTCGGGGCTGTCTCTACCTCGCCGGTAGTGGTCACAGTGGCTCCCCGTCCCATTGCCAACCGTCCCATACGGGTCATGGCCATGACCACCTCCTGGGTCTCGCTCTCCCGGACGACCGGCTCCGCCAAGTGCGTTGTCCGCGTCGTCGACTCGGCCGGTCGCCCTCTTCCCGGTGTCACTGTGACCGCCTCCGTCCAAGGCATGGACACCGCTGTCCTCACTGTCACCACCGACCGGACTGGCAACGCCGTCTTTCGCAGCGCCGCTGTGCCCGCCACCGTGCGAGGCTCGTTCACTTTCACTGTCCGCAACGCCACCATCGCTGGCTATACCTACCTGCCTGCACAGAACCGGCTCAGCTCCGCCAGTCTCCGTCGCTGAGCACCGGCCGCACTTGTTCACATCGCGCGGCCGCCCCTTGACTCCCGCCTAGGCGGGTGAATCGTCACACCGTGCTCCTAGTCATCGATAATTATGACTCCTTCACGTACAATCTGGTCCAGTATTTCGGCCAGCTTGGCGTGGAGCAGCGCGTCTTCCGTAACGACCAGATTACGGTCGAGCAGGCTCTCGCTCTGAACCCTGACCGCGTGATGATCTCGCCTGGGCCCTGCACGCCCACCGAGGCGGGCGTCTCTTGCGCGATGATTGAGGCATTCGCCGG
>JBFZFD010000089.1:0-33808 GCA_041306485.1 Opitutia bacterium
GGCAAGGAGATGTCGGCGGGGGTTCACCGTTGCGCGGAGGCCGACGAGCCTTTCCATCCGGGGTGATGTCGAGTGATACCCCCATGCAGCGGCAGTATCGCGAGTTTCGCGACAAACTCCCGGCCGACGCGCTCTTGCTCTTCCGGCTAGGCGATTTCTATGAACTTTTTGGTCGCGACGCTGAGGTGGCCTCCAGGGTACTGGGCATCACTTTGACCAAGCGACATGACCTGCCGATGGCGGGGATTCCCCACCATGCCGCCCCGGGTCACGTCCAGAAGCTCCTCGCCGCTGGCCACAAAGTTGCCCTCGCCGACCAGGTCGAGACCGCCGTTCCCGGCAAGCTCGTACGTCGCGCCCTCACACGAATCCTTACTCCGGGCACGGCGCTCGAGGACAGCCAACTCGACTCACGCCGCGGCAACTACCTCCTCGCCCTCTCTCACGACCGGACCGGCTGGCATGCTGCTTGGTTGGATCTCTCCACCTCTGACTTCCGGGTCGCGACCGAGGTCGATCTCGAGCGCCTCCTTCCCTGCCTCCATTCACTGGCGCCCTCCGAGATCCTCCTCGCCGAAGAAGGAGAAATCCCATCCGGACTGGAGTCGCTTCTCGCCGCCTCTCGCCTGACCCGCACCCCGGGCTGGAACTTCGATCGCGTCACCGGTGCCCGGCTCGTCGCCGAGACGCTCGGCGTCCATGGCCTCGCTGGATTCGGTATCGCCGAGGATCACCCCGCGCTCGGGCCCGCTGGTGCCGTGCTGGCCTATGTGACCGACTCGCTCTGCGACCGCCCGCGCAACCTGTCCCGTATCGCCGAACACCGACTCGGGCAGGCGGTCCTCCTCGATCCTGCCTCAGCGCGGAACCTCGAGCTCTTTGCCACGACCTCTGGACGTCGCGAGGGATCATTGCTCGAGGCTCTCGACCGCACGGCTACACCGGCCGGCGCACGCCTCCTCGCCCGCTGGTTGGCTGAACCTTCCACCAACTTGGCAGTCATCGCCGCACGCTCCGCTGCCGTCGCCGCACTCGTGCGTAGCCCTGGCGCCGCTACCCGCATCGCCGAGGCCCTGGCCGGTATCCGTGACCTTCCACGCATCCTCGGAAGACTGCAGAACCGTCTACGCAACCCTCGCGAGCTTGGCGGCGTCCGCGACACCCTCGCCCTCCTACCCGCACTCCAAGAAGAGCTCGTCTCAGTGCCGGGAGGTGCGCTGGAGACGCTTGCCTCGCGTGTCCGGCCCGAGCCCGACCTGCGAGCCCTGCTCAGCAAAGCACTCGCGGAGGAGCTCCCCGCAGACCTCGCCGATGGCGGGGCCCTTCGCCAGGGTCATGACGCGGAGCTCGACCGCCTCCGGTCACTCGCCTCCAACAGTAAGGCATGGATCGCGGAGTTCGAGCGCGGGGAGCAGGAGCGTACGGGCATCAAGTCCCTCAAGGTCCGCTACAATGGCAACTTCGGCTATGCCATCGAGGTGACTAAGGCCAACCTTTCACTGGTCCCCTCCGACTACCTCCGCAAGCAGACCATGGTCAACGCCGAGCGCTTCACCACCGAAGCCCTCAGCGCCAAGGAGCGCGAGGTACTGCGCTCCGATGAACAGGCCCTCGCCCGAGAGCAGGAAATTTTCCAGCGGCTCGTCGACGAAGTCCTCGCCCGCGCAGATTCCCTACGCGAGACTGCCGCAGCTCTAGCCGAAGCTGATGTCCTGCGCGGCTGGGCAGACCTCTCGCGGGATGGCGACTGGTGCCAGCCAACGGTCGATGATTCCGACACCTTGGAGATCGAAGAGGGACGTCACCCCGTCGTTGAGCGCATGCTTCGGAACCGGCCAGGCTCGGGTGCCTTTGTACCGAACGATACCCGTCTGACTGGCTCAGGCGAGCAGGTTGCCCTGATCACCGGACCCAACATGGCGGGCAAGTCCACCTACATCCGCCAAGTCGCCCTCATTGCGCTGCTCGCCCAGCTCGGCTGCTTCGTCCCGGCCAAGCGAGCCCGTATCGGTTTGGTCGACCGCATCTTCTGTCGGGTCGGTGCCAGCGACGAGCTCGCGCGGGGTCACTCGACATTCATGGTCGAGATGAGCGAGACGGCCAACATCCTCAACAACGCCACCGAGCGCTCCCTCATCGTCCTCGACGAAATTGGCCGCGGGACCAGCACCTACGATGGTATCTCGATCGCCTGGGCGGTGGCCGAGCACCTGCACGGCAAGGGAATTGCCGGCCCACGTACCCTCTTCGCCACCCACTACCACGAGCTGACACGACTCGCGGACACGCTGCCTCGCCTGCGTAACTGGACCGTAGCTGTCCGCGAGTGGCAGGATGAGATTGTCTTTGTCCGACGCGTCGTACCCGGATCTGCCGACCGTTCCTACGGAATCCAGGTCGCCCGCCTGGCCGGCATGCCCCAGGGGGTCGTTGCCCGTGCCCGCGAAATCCTCGCTGGCATGGAGCAGGGCGGTGGCCTACCGGCTCCCGCTGCGATGCCCGAGCCACCTGCCAAACCCGTCCCAGAGCCTAAGGTGACGCGCGAGCCACGCATTAACCGGCCGAAAGACGCAGACGAAGGTGCCAGCCAAGGCGAGCTCTTCGGCTGACTCAGAGACGCTCGTTCCAGTCGGCCGAGGAGAACCTAGCAGTGATCTCGCGCTTCAAGTCGCTAGCGTAGGCGGGATAGGGCACAGACCTCGCGGCTTCTCCCAGTGCTTCCGCAAGCGCCGAGGGAAAATCACGCTCCAGCCTCGACCAGTCGCAGGTAGGTAGGCCATCCCGATCGACATATCCCTGCAGAAGTAATCCATCGCGAGTGCGCTTCTGCGCAGCGCCCGCGAGCTTTCGTCCAGTCTCGCCCGCCACCAGGTCGTGAGGCTCCGCCCGCTCTCCACAGACCTTCGGTGCCTTGTAGGGAAGTTGACCCAAGGGGCGAGGGAAGCTCCGCACGTCTTGTCCCTGCGAGCGTAGTGCCGACTCTAAGGCACGCAGGACGATGGCATAACTCTCGAGTGCCTCCAAGCCACAGACCCGATGGGCCGCCGGCAATGCGAGAGAAAATGTCCAATCGGCTAGGTGGGAGACGAGCCCGCCACCGGTGGGACGTCGGACCAGCACGCACCCAACCGGAACCTGTGGCTGCCATTCAGCCCAGCGCTGCGAAACACCAAAGGTGAAGGCGGGCTCCGACCATCCATAAGTCCGGAAACGGGCCGAGGCGGGCTCGGGGTAAGCTTCGAGCAAGAGAAGGTCGTCCGCCATGTTGGCGGCCGCCCCCTCCATGGTACGCGGCAGGTAATCCATCCTTAGAAGTCGATGCCCTGAGTAAGTCGGCGCACCACCTCGCCACCAGTGCGCTGTCGCCACCATTCCTCGCAGCCCACCGGCACCTCAAGTTCGTCGAGTAAGGCCTCGAGGCTGGCCGGACGGGTGCGGAGCTTTCCCTCCAGCGGGTGAAGCTCGACGCTTAGGTCACGGGGTCGGCGACCGAGCCCTGGGACATCCCCATAGGTTATCGGACGGACCAGACCCTCGGGCTCAAGGCCGAAGCGCCGGGCAATGCGCACACCGAGCTCGTGTCGACTGAGCGACTCCGCTCCTCCCCAATGAAAGAGACCAGAAAGGTTATCACGCTCGGTCAACTCGACGCAGGCATCGGCAAGGTTGGACGCCGGAACCGGCTGTCGAATCTCCTCGGTGAAGAGGGCTGAAACCCCTCCCGCGACCCATTCGCGAAAAAGTCGCTCATGGATACTGCGGTCTCCCTTGGGTGTGTTGCCCGAAACAGGGGTCGAGCGGAGCACGCAGCCGTCGCGACCAGCGGCTGCCAGAACCGCCCTCTCGCCCTCGACCTTGTGCTTGCCATAGGTGTTGAGCGGGTTGGGCTGATCCGTGCTGCGGTAGCGTCCCCGCTCACCGTCAAAGACCATGTCGGTGGAAAGATGAATCAACCTTGCGCCAACGTGGTGACTGAGCTCGGCCAGCCGACGGGGAAGGTGGGAATTGAGGCTTTCCGAAGCGCTGGGATCGCGCTCGCAGTCGCCCACGGCGGAGAGCGCGGCGGCGTTGATCACCCCTCCCGGAAAGACGTCGAGCATGAGCCGCTCGAGACCGCGCAGGCCTGGCTCGGCAAGGTCAAGACGCCGAGTCTCGACTTGGGAGGGGAAGGCCAGGGTGGACTTACCTCCAATAGCCATTACCGAGTGGCCACGGCGAATCGCCGAACGGACGCATTCGCGACCGACAAAGCCCGAGGCGCCGAGGACGAGGAGACGCATCCACGAAGAATGGCAGGTTCTCGTTTGCCAGCAAGCCCGCACCCCTGCAATTTGCCAGACGATGGCCTGCTCCTACACCGATTTGGCGAATCGCCCCGTCCTCTCCCAGCCCGTCTACGAGGCAGGGCGCCCCATCGAGGTCGTCGCCCGGGAGTTCGGCTTAGACCCCGCCAGCGTGATCAAGCTCGCTTCCAATGAGAACCCGCTTGGACCTTCGCCGCTGGGCCTTGAGGCTGCGCGTCGGGCGCTCGGACAATGCCATCTCTATCCTGACGCAGGCTGCACCTTCCTGCGCGAGCGGCTTGCCCGTGAATGGGGCCTGACCCCGGCGCACTTCGTTGTCGGCAATGGTTCCAACGAGGTGATGATGCTTCTCGCTCAGGCCTTCCTCCGGCCGGGCGACGAGGTGGTCTTCGGGTCCCAGGCCTTCGTCGTCTATCGCCTCGCCACCCTCTTGATGGGTGCCACGCCCGTCGTCGTCCCGATGCCCGACTTCCGGCACGACCTCATGGCCATGCGTGCGGCCGTGACCGAGCGTACCCGAGTCGTCTTCCTAGCTAGCCCGAACAATCCCACGGGTGGTACGGACGAGCCAGCTGACATCCTTCGCCTAGCTGAGTCCCTCCCGGACTCCGCCATCTTCTGCCTCGACGAGGCCTATGCAGAATACCTCGACGTCACCGCCGACCTTCGGCCCCTCCTCGCGTCCGGTCGCAAGGTAGTTGTCACCCGCACCTTCTCGAAGATCTATGGGCTCGCCGGACTACGCATCGGCTACCTGATGGGCTCGCCAGAGGTCTGCGGCCTCCTCAACCGGGTACGCCAGCCGTTTAATGTCAACCTACCCGCCCTGGCCGCAGCCGAGGCCGCCCTCGACGACACCGATTTCCTTCGTCGCGCCCGCATGGCCAACGCCGAGGGACTCACCCAACTGGCTGAGGGCTTCCGAGCGCTCGGCCTCGAGTTCATCCCCGGCCAGGCCAACTTCCTCGCCGTACGCATCCCAGATGCTACAGGCACCTTCGAACGTCTACAGCGCCAAGGCATCATCGTCCGTCCGCTCCGCGGCTACGGCATGAATGACTGGCTCCGTGTGACGGTAGGGACGCCTCCCCAGAACTCCCGCTTGCTCAAGGCACTCGCGCCCGCCTAGGCCGAGAGGATGGCGGCGAGGGCCCCTGGGCATTCCAAGTGCACGGCGTGGCCAGCTCCGGGCACGAGGTGAGTGCGTGCGTTGCGTATCATGCCTGCCATCTCGGCAGCTAGGTCGACATAACGCTTGTCCTCTGCGCCGACCACGAGGTCGACCCGACATTCCAGTCGACGGAGCAGAACCTCGGTCGAGGGCACCGAACCTGGCCCAACTGCTTCGAGGCTGAGCGCGAGTCCCTCCGGATCTGACCGCTCGCGGCGAGCGAGGATGGGTGCCAGCACAGGCTCAGGCAGAGCCATCATCGGCCGGAACATCGTTTGGTAATGCCAGTAGCGAAGGAAGGGGCGAATGCCTTGTTCCCTCAGCAGACGCGCAGCGGCGGCATCGCCGGCCTGGCGATTCGCGGCGACATCAGGATCGGCGAGCCCAGGCGAACTGCTAACCAGCACCACGCGCCAGCTAGGCTCAAGCGGTGGTAGCGAGGCTAGGGCGTGTTGCAGGAGGCGACCTCCCATCGAGTAGCCAACCAGAACGCCGGGCTTAGTCTGGGAGCGTATCCAATCGCCAATGGGGGCGAGATGCGCTGCGAGCGTGTAATCGGAAGGTGCACGTAGCCCCGAGAGCGTGCCATGACCTGGCCAATCTAACGCGGTCAACGATGCGCCAGCAGGCAACTCCGCCTTGAGGGCGCTGAAGTCCTCGGATGAACCCAAAAACCCGTGGAGAAGGAGGACCGGCCCCACGGTGACTCAGGCTTGCACGGGGCCGTCCTTGCAACGGTCGTGGGAACCGTCGCAGAAAGGCGGACGGTCGGTCCTGCGACAGCCGCAGAAATAGACAGTTCCATCCTTTTCGGCTTTATAGGGGAGGGGGGAAACCGCGGAGCCGTGGTGGGAGCCATCACAGAAGGGTAGATTCCGGCTCTTCCCGCAGGCGCACCAGTAGTAGATGTTACCAGCTTGGACGATGACGGGGTAGGGCTTGCTGCGGGCGGGTTTGTCACTCATGCGCCCAACTTGGCACGAATTCCCTCGGGTGCAACCATCTTGAAAGCGTTCGGAGCGGCTTGCCTTGCGCCGGGATTCGTATGTTTGATTAAGCCATGCCCAACACCGGAATACGTGTTAAGCCATGGAACCGAATAGACGCGCAAGTCTACACCCTGGCGACCTCCGACGGCTCTAAAGGTAATCTGAATATCTGTACGTATGTCACTCCCATTGCGATGAAGCCGAAGCGCTTCCTCATCGGCGTCTACAAGGGCACCAAGACCCTCGAAAATCTTGAGCGAAACCCCAATGGTATCCTCCAGTACATGGCCGAGGACCAGTGGGAGCACGTCAAACTCCTTGGCAAGAAGACGGGGTTCAGCGTCGACAAGATCACCACCCTTGGGTCTGACGTGGAGCATATCTCGGGTGGGCTCTTCAAGCTCAAGGGCGTGCTTGCCATCCTGCACCTGCAGTTCCTCGAGCGAATCGACGCTGGGGACCATTGGGCCTGGCTGGCCAACGTCGATGCCTACGAGAACCTGCGCGAGGCTAAGCCACTCACCTTCAGCCAGCTCAAGGACAGGAAGCTCATCCTCGTCTGAGCCCGGCGGGTCCTATCCCCGACCAAGAGAGGACCGAATCTGCTCAAGTAGCTCGGCAAAGATCGCTCGGGTCGAGTCGGCGTAGGTGCGGTCGCCAACGACATGCCGACAAAGCTCCTCGAGGCCCCGTGATCCGGAAACGGCACTGCGCCGGGCAGCCTCGGTGAGGCGTTCTTCGGCGGCTAGGCTCGCTAGGCGTTTAGGGTTTCGGTCGTCACCGTCATCCATACTCCAATCGTCCCAACCTCCGTATGCCTGTCAAACTCCGTGCGGTGAGGATTGGATGACGTCGGTGTGACGTTTCCGCGTCTCAGTCAAGGGCGCCTAGGGTCCGCAGTTCTCGCTCCGCTTGGCTGTCCCAGCCGCGGTTGGCTGCGGGGCTCGCCGGGCTCGGGTGAAGAATTCTCCCGTGGCGGACATCCAGCCCCTCGAGAGCCCGGCGAGCCTGGGTCTCGGCGAACCCGCCGACCCCGATCACCTGCCTGACGCCGAGGATGCGCACCAGGTCGCGCAGGAGCCGGTCGCAGACTTCGGTGACCGGCCGCAGGGCCTCGGCCGGTAGCTCCTCGGGGGTGGCGTTACGGCCGGTGCGGGTGGCCTCGACAAACATGAGCGGACAATAGTTGGCGACTGTGCGGCGGGCGAAGAAAGCCTCGGGTCGGCCGAACCGCTCCCGGAACAGACCCCAGAAGCGCCGTCCGCTCACCTCGGATCGAGGGCAATCGAAGCCCAGTACAGGTTTCGCGGGATGGGTCCCCGCCGGCGCGACGACCCGTCCCCCGACGCGCAGCCAATCGCGCACCGCCGCAACCTCGCCGAAGGGTACGCCTGTCTGGGCCATGCCAAAGGGACCTGGATTCATCCCCAGCAGTAGGATCTCCCGGGGGCCCGCGGCGGCATGCTGCTCAAGGAACTGGCGATGGGGCTCCCAAGCATAGTCCAGCGGACGGTAGACGTGGTCGGCGGGTGAAGGGAAACTGAGGGCGCGGAGTGCCTCGCAGGCGGCCAGAGTGGCCTCCTCGGCGAGCGCGAAGGTCGAGGGCATCACCCACCCAAGCACCTGGCAGGTCCGCAGGGAAGCATGAACCTGCCCGAATACCCTCTTGCCTTGCCGCGGGCGCTGGAAAATCTGATTCCCCCAACAACGTGAGCAAGCCGACCAACTGGACTATCAAGGACGCCGAAGAATACTACGGTTTCAAGCGCTGGGGCGGCGCCCATTTCTCCGTCGACCCCAAGGGTTGCCTCTGCGTGCACCCGATGGGCGACGACCGCAAAATTCGCATCCTCGACGTAGTCAAAGAAGCCGCTGCCATGGGCCTGCGTCCGCCGCTGACCATCCGCGTCCAGGATCTCCTGCGCCGCCGCGTTCTCCAAATCAACGAGGCCTTCGCCGCGGCCGTCGTGAGTGAGGGTTACAAGGGTCGCTACCGCGGAGTATTCCCCATCAAGGTCAACCAGCTCCGCGAAGTAGTGGAAGAGATTCTCGACGCGGGTGAGCCTTATGGCTTCGGGCTCGAAGCTGGCTCCAAGCCCGAGCTGCTGATCGCTCTCGCCCTCGTCGAGGCCCGCGACTCTCTGCTCATCTGCAACGGCTACAAGGACGAGGAGTTCATCCAACTTGCCCTGATGGGTCGCAAGCTCGGCAAGCAGACCGTCATCGTTATCGAGCAGGTCTCCGAGGTCGACGCCATCATCCGGATTGCCCGTCAGATGGGAGTCACCCCTCATATCGGTATCCGGGTCAAGCTGGCCGCGACCGGTGAGGGTAAATGGGCCGAGAGCACCGGCGAGAACGCCAAGTTCGGTCTGACCGCCTCCGAGATCATGGTTGCGGTAGAGAAGTTGCGCCGGGCCAAGATGACCGACGCCCTCCGCCTGGTCCACTTCCACATCGGCTCCCAGGTCCCCAACATCGCCACCATCAAGAAGGCGGTGGTCGAAGCCGCCCGTTACTACTGCGAGCTCGCCAAGATGGGCTTCCCCATGGGCTTGCTCGACGTGGGTGGCGGACTGGGCATCGACTACGACGGCAGCCGCTCTGCCTACGAGTCGTCCATGAACTACACCATGGAGGTCTATGCCCGCGACGTGGTCGCCCATGTCAAACAGGTCTGCGATGCGGCCCGCGTCCCCGTGCCCGACATCGTTTCCGAGTCTGGCCGCGCTCTCGTCGCCCCCCACTCCATCCTCATCTTCGAAGCAGTCGACCGTATCGCCCGAGACGGCGATGCCGGCCGCGCACCCAAGGGCAAGCCCCACCAGGTCATCCGGGAGCTCGAGGCCATCCTTCGCAACAAACGCAAGTACGACCCCCTCGAGCGCTTCCACGACGCCAAGGAGAAGCGCGATGAAGCCCATAGCCGATTCACTCTAGGTTACCTCGGGCTCGAGCAGCGCGCCTACGTCGACCGTCTCTACTGGCAAATCTGCCGGGACCTCCGCGCCCAGATGTCCACCCAGTCCGACGTACCCGACGAGCTCGCTCGCCTCGACTCCATGCTCGCCGAGCAGTACGTCTGCAACTTCTCGGTCTTCCAGTCCCTGCTCGACCACTGGGCCCTTGACCAGCTCTTCCCCATCGCCCCCATTCACCGCCTTAACGAGAGACCAGTCGTCCAGGCCACCCTTGCCGACATCACCTGCGACTCCGATGGCAAGGTGGACGACTTTATCGACTTGGAGGATGTCCGTCGCACCCTCGCCCTCCACCCGCTCAAGCCCGATGAGCCCTATTACATCGGGGCCTTCATGGTCGGAGCCTACCAGGACATCATGGGCGACCTGCACAACCTCTTTGGACGCGTCAACGAGGCCCACGTCTTTCTCGAGGACGATGAGGCCGATGGCTTCTACATCGAGGAGGCCATCCCGGGCTATAGCGTCGAGCGCATCCTCGGCATGATCCAGTACAACGCCGAGGACCTCTCCCGCACGCTCAAGCGCCAAGTCGATCGCGCCACCCGAGCCGACACCGTCAAGCCCCGCGAGGGCGTGGCCATGGTCGATCTCTACGAGCGCCTCCTGCGCGGCAGCACCTACCTGATTCCTGAGCGCGAGACCCGTCCCTCCAAGCCCAAGAAGAAGGCGCCGAGTAAGAAGTCGAAGGCGCAACCTCGCCCCAAGCGGAAACGCTGAAACCCGCGACGCTGGGCGGGGTTGGCAGTACATGCGCTGCCTCATTTTCATCTTCGCCTCCGCCAGTCTCCTTGCCGCGGAGCAAAGTAGGGTCACCTTCCGGGTCGAAGGTGACCGCCGTAGGGTGGAATCCAATGGCATCGCCAACCATCCCACCGGTAGTTTCCCTGGGCGGGGAAACCCCCACGCGATCTCCGCACAGAGGTATACCTTGAGCATGCCAGCCCATCCCGTCGCTGGGAGTGGCTTCACCAAGCCTCAGGGCCCCACCACCTGGGGGATTGCCCTCAACGGTGTGCCGTTCGACCCCAACACGGCTGAGTACTGGAACAATGACCGCTCCAGCGGTTGGAATCTCGACCTCATGGGCCAGGACGGCCGCATGGGCGTGGATGCTAGCCACGCCCACGTCCAGCCCAGCGGGGCCTACCATTACCATGCGACGCCTATCGGCCTCGTGGACGCGCTAGGTGGCGACAAGGGGCGCACCCTGCTCATCGGCTATGCCGCAGACGGATTCCCAGTTTATAGCGCCAACGGCCACAAGGATCCCAAGGACCCGCGTAGCCCCATAGTCGTGCTTCGCTCCGGTTATCAGCTCAAGCCGGGCAACCGTCCCGATGGTCCAGGAGGCAAGCACGACGGTAGGTATGTGGCTGACTGGGAGTGGAAGGATGGGGCCGACCTTGATCAGGCCAACGGCCGCTTCGAGGTAAACCCAGAGTATCCCCAGGGCACCTACGCCTACCATGTCACTCCAACCTTCCCCTATATCCCTAGACTCTTCCGTGGTACCCCAGATACCAGCTTCCGCAAACAGCCAGGCACGGGCGGAAGGACTCGCCGTCCTGGCGGGCCGGAAGGACCTCTCCCGCGCTGAACTTCAGGACAGAGCCAGTTCAGGCACGAAGGGCGGCCTCCCCCGAACGACGTGTACGGGCCCGAGCCGGGGTAAGGAGTGAGTGCGAGGATAACCAGTTCAACGAAGGAATGCCTCGTGCAGGCCACCATCGACGGTGATGACCTGGCCGGTGGTCTTGGAGAGGCGGTTTGTCACGAGCAGGTGATAGGCCTCGGCTTGGTCAGCCGGGGTGATGGGTGACTTGGTCAAGGTGCGATCAGCATAGAACTGGGCGAGTTTGCGCACCAGTGAGTCCGTCGCCTCATCCTCGGTATAGGGGATGTGGTACTTGGCGAGCGAGCCGATGACGCGGTCGCGAGGGAACATCGCGGAGCCTTGCACCACGGTGGCCGGAGCCACGCCGTTGACCCGGACTAAGGGGGCAAGCTCGATGGCAAGTTCGCGCACGAGGTGATTAGCGGCGGCTTTAGAAGTGTCGTAGGCGAGCGAGCCCTTCTTCGCCACCACTGCATTGGCACTGGTGGTGAGGACAAGGTTACCGCGCAGACCCTGCTCGTTCCAAGTCTTGGCGGCCTCGTCAGCGACGAGGTAGCTGCCGGTGACATTGATTGCAAAAGTCGTTGCCCACTTGTCGTCGGGGATATGGCCCGTGGTGTCACTCGGCACAAAGATACCTGCCGTAACACAGATGCTATCGAAGCCCCCGTAGGCCAAGGCCACCTGGTCGAGCATGGCGCGGAGGGAGGCGCGGTCGGTCACGTTAGCAGCAAGTCCGATGGCAGGTCCGCAGCCTGAGATACCGGAGCCGGCCACGCCGATGCCCAGTCCGTGACGGTCAGTGATCTCCTTAGCCGTAGCCTCGGCTGCGGTAAGGTTGAGGTCCACGCAGACGAGGTGGGCGCCCTCGCGGACGAGGCGGTGGGCGGTCTCGCGGCCGATACCCGAACCAGCGCCGATGACCACTACCACCTGACGGGCGAGTTCCTTCTCGGGAGGCATGCGCCGGAGCTTGGCCTCCTCCAGTTGCCAGTACTCGATGTCGAACGCCTCTTGCTGGGGGAGGGCGATGTAGGTGTCGATGGCCTCGGCGCCACGCATCACCTCAACCGCGCAGTTGTAAAACTCGGCAGTCACACGGGACTCCGACTTGTCCTTGCCCCAAGCTATCATCCCCAAGCCTGGGATGAGCACGACCGTAGGATTGGGGTCGCGCATGGCAGGCGAACCTGGTCGCTTGCAGGCCTCGTAGTAAGCGGCGTAGTCGCGGCGGTATTGCTCGAGTCCAGCAAGGAGTCGGGCCTTGAGGTCAGCGACATCACCCGTGGCAGGATTCCAGTCCACATACAACGGCTTGATCTTGGTACGGAGGAAGTGGTCGGGGCAGGAGGTGCCGAGCGCGGCGAGGCGAGGGGCATCCTTCGAGTTGACGAACCTCAAGATGCGCTCGTCGTCCTGTACCGTCCCGATGAAACGGCGCTCCGTCGAGATACGTCCGCGCAGCCAAGGCAGGATGGAGGCGAGGATGGCATGGCGGCGCGAGGTCTCGAGAGCGGGATGGGCGGGGCCGCCGAAGGCCGCAGCATCGCCACCCTTGGCGGTATAGCGCTGCTCGATGTAGGCGGCGGCCTCTTCGATCATCGAGAGGGTGCGCTCATAGCAGGCCTTTTCGTCGTCATCCCAAGAGATGAAACCGTGCTGGCCCATCATGATGGCCTTGATCTTAGGCTGGGCGCGGACGACCTCCTGCATGGCTAGGCCGAGTTCAAAGCCCGGGCGCATCCAAGGCACGTAGGCCATGCGACCGCCAAAGACCTCCTGGGTGAGGCGCTCGCAATTGCGCGAGGCAGCGATGGCGATGACTGCATTGGGATGCATGTGGTCCACATGCTTGCCGGGGATGAAACTATGCAGCGGCGTGTCGATGGACGAGGCACGGGGATTGAGGTTGAAGGTCGCATGGGCGTACATGCCGACCATGTCATCCTCGGCCACCGACTTGAGCCCCTTATCGCTGCGCGCGGCGTAGGTCGCCTGTAGCCCGATGAGCTTCTCCTGGTAGAGCGACGAGAAGTTCTCCCGGCCGCTAGTCCGCAGATCCCCGCCTGAGCCCTTGACCCAGAGCACTTCGACGGGCTTGCCCGTGAGGGGATCGACCTCGACCAGTTTGGCCGAGGTATTGCCGCCACCTGTATTGGTGACGCGCTGGTCGGCGCCGAGCTTGTTGGATCGGTAGACGAGGCGGGCAACGGGGTCGAGTTTGGCGACCTCGGCATCCACCCAGAGGTGGGAAACGTATTTGTGTTGGGACATGTTGGGGAAAGTTAGGCGCGGGGAAGCTTGCGAAGGCGGCGGAGCGCTTCGGTCCATGAGGGGGAGGGACGGGGCTCTAGAGTGGTCACAGGGAATGAGGCGCGTACGACCGAGCGGATACCAGCCAGGCCGCGGATTTCCCCCATCGTGGCAGCCTGCACGAGCAGATTGCCGGCGGCGGTGGCCTCGACTGGACCGGCCACCACGCGGCGGCCAGTGGCGTCAGCAGTGGCCTGGTTGAGGAGGGCATTCCGCGAACCCCCTCCTACGATATGGAGGGTGCGCAGGGTTCGTCCCGTCAGGCGCTCCAGGGCATCGAGCTCCAGGCGATAGAGCAAGGCGAGCGACTCTAAGATACAGCGGGCAATTTGGCCGGTCGTGCGTGGCACGGGCTGCCCGGTCTCGCGGCAGTAGGCTTGGACCTTTGCGACCATGTCGCCCCGGCGCACGAACCGCGCGTCATCCAGCCTCAGCAAGGAGCGCAACGGGCGGGCCTCCGTGGCGAGGCGGGTGATCTCGTCGTAATCCGAAACTCCTCCGCCTTCCATCCACTCGCGGCGACATTCCTGCAGGACCCAAAGCCCGACGAGGTTCTTGAGGAAGCGCGTGGTACCGGCATAGCCCGTCTCGTTGGTGAAACCCGCGCGGCGGGACCGGTCGTCTAACCGAGGCTCTGGTAACTCGACCCCGAGCAGCGACCAGGTGCCGGAAGAAAGGTAGGCCCAGTCATCACCCTTGGTCGCAGGGACTGCCGCGACGGCTGCGGCGGTGTCGTGGGCGCAGGTCGCGACGACCTTCGCTGCGACCAGACCGGTCTCGCGGGCGAGCTCGGGACGAAGCTGGCCGAGCTTGGTACCCGGCTTGACCACCTTGGGGAAGAGTCGCCGCGGGATGCCCATCCGGTCGATCAGTGGCCAAGCCCACCGACGGTTTCGGGTGTCCCATAGCTGGGAGCCAGAGACCAGCGTCTCTTCACCGCGGGCTACGCCCGAGAGAAGCCAGCTGATGTAATCGCCGATGAGTAGGAATCGATCGGCGAGTTTGAGTACCTCGGGACGGTTCTCCACGTCATCTAAGAGTTGGTAGAGCGTGTTAATGCTCAGCGAGGCGATACCTGTCGCTGCGAAGGCCGCACGAGGCGAGGCAATCTTCACACCATGGGCAAACGCAGCGAAGGTCCTCTCATCGCGATAGGTATAGGGCAGGGAAAGCGCGGGACCCTCCCCCTTGGTCAGGACGTAGTCGACGCCCCAGGAGTCGCAAGCGATGGAGTCCACGCGGCCACCGCGGGCGCCCTTGGCAAGGCCGATACGGATCTCGCGGAAGAGGCGCAGGATGTCCCAGCGCAGCGTACCATCCGCGGTGACGGCGCCATTGGGAAACCGGTGTACCTCGCGCATGCGCAACTTACCCTTGGTCAGAGTACCCAGGATGACGCGGCCGGATTCGGCGCCGAGGTCGATGGCGAGGTGGCGGGACATAGGAGTATTAAAGGTTGAGCATGCGCTGGCGGTAGTGCTCGTCGGGACGTCCCGCGATGCGCTCGACCTGGGCGGAGGTAAGGAAGACGGGTCCGCCCAAGGCGGCCGCGCCTACGAGGATGGCTGCAGCCTTCTCCGCCATCTGCAGGGAGGCAAGCACGGCAGCAGGACTGGGACCGACTGCGATGATGCCGTGATTGGCCAACAGGATAACCCGCGGAGCGCGGCTGGTTCGAGCGACGAGGGCGAGGGTCTCGCGACGGATGGCCTGGGCAAGGGCCAAGCCCGGGTCCACGTAAGGAACGAACACGGACTCCGTGCCGCAGCAGACAATTTCGTCGGGGAAGATGCGTCGACGCGCCAAATCCTCTGCACGGGGCGAGCAAAGCACCTGGTTGACAGCGATAGAATGACAGTGGCCGACCGCAGCGACCCCGGGTAAGCCGAGTAGCCAGGCATGGAAGAGGGCCTCGACGGAAGGCTTATGGGCGGCTGGGTCGACGCGGGCGTCGAGCAGGGCCTGGTCGACCTCGGCGTCGGTCAGCCCCTCCCTCTCCAAGAGGGGGAGCAGTCGGTCAAAGCGACACTCGACGAGGCCGTCCTCCCCGAGAGTCGCGAGGGTGCAGCCAGAAGCCTTCACGACAAAGGTCTCGTCCGTCAGGCGGATAGAGGTGTTACCTTCCCCAAGGATGGCCATGCGCAGGGCAGGGGAGCCCACCTCGTGGGATAGCCGGAGCAGCTCGGCAATGCGCTGGTGACGTTCGGCCATGCTCAGCTGATGTCCCCGCAGATGGAGACGTCGAGGCCTAAGGCGCGCATGGCGCCAGCCTTAGCGGCAAGGCCTCGGATGGCCGCAGCCTTGGATGGTGCGTAGACAACTTGGATGTGATTGGACTTATGGCGGGCCATCATCTGGTCGCGGTCAATGCCAGGGAGAACGACATGCATGATCGGCCATTGAGGAGTAGTCAGGTGCCATCGGTCATCGGTCTCAGCTTTAGGAAGCGCGACGACCTCGCCTAGGCCGGTGTCGAAGCGGAGCTTGCCGCCCTCGACGAAGACGCGCGACCAGACAATCCAGCCGGGCTTGGACACTCCCTTCACCGTGCCACCTCCGAGCCGGAAGTACATCGGTGGCTGGCGCTCTGAGACGGTCCCGCGGTAGCCACTGATGAAGTGGGCAGGAGGGGCGGCGCCGGAAATAAGGAAGACCCAGACATAGGCGTCGAGCGTGCCACGTCCGGACTTACCCCGGTAGTGCCGGCCCCAGCGTAAGTCGTGCAGGGTGTTTTCGGGGGGGAAGCCGAGCTCGCGCCAGAGCCGGTAGGTGATCAGGCCATCGAGGCCCGCGCACTCGTCGACTTCGTTGAAGTGGGGCAGGGCCTCGCCCGCGAAGAGCTCGCGGCCGTCACGCTCGGCGAAGACCGGCGGGCGGTCACGGTTATTGAGCAGACCCTCGACGAGGTCGGAGGCGGGAGCCAGATCCTTAAGTCCCTGCTGGTACTGGATGCCGATAGTCGCGCAGCCGAAGTCGTCAGCGATGCGCACAGCGGCGATGTACATGCGGAGCTGGTCCAGAGTCTGGCGACGGGTGAGCTCGGTGCGTTCATCCTTTCCCCATTCGAAGCGCATGCCTTTACGCTCGAGCCAGCGCAGGGCGGCCTTGGCCTCACTGTCCTTCACCAACAGCATCCGTGCGTAGAGCGTGGCCTGGCTGAGTCGCTCCTTAAATACTCCCGTTGGGTGGAGGAGCTCATCGGGGATGATGGCGTTGTACATGCCCATGCAACCCTCGTCGAAGACTCCCATGATGGCCTTATCCCGGCGTAAGGCTTCGGCAAAGCGCACGCCATGGCTGAGCGCGGCGGCGGGCAGGGCGACCTTGGCCATCGTGCGTACGTGGGCGGTGCGATGCGTCGTCTTACCGGTGCGCAGCCAGCCGCGTAGGCCAGCCAGGAATCGCAGGTCGGTAAAGTCGTCGCTCCACAGCGTGGAATACTTGACGCCGGCCTTGGTCAGCGAGCCGTTGAGGTTGAGCATGCCGACTAAGCCGGGCCATGTGCCCGACCAGTTGGCCACGGTAAGAATGGGGCCACGGTGGGTGAGGAGACCGTGGAGAATGTGGTGAGAGTATTGCCAGACTGCCTCGGCGACCACGAGGGGGGCGTTGGCAGGGATGCCGCGAAAGACCTCCATGCCGTGCTTTTGGGAGTCGATGAAGCTATGCCCGACCTCCTGGCGGAAGCCGTGAGCGCGGATGACTGACCAGCCCTCGCTGACGATGGTCCTGCGTAGGCGGGCTTCCATGGCGAGCTGCTCCTTCTCGCACTTCTGGTTGGCCGAGGCGCGCAGGTCGCCATTGGCGATCAGATAGACAGTCTTCCTGGGAGCGGGCGGGGACACGAGGAGGAAGGGTTCAGGAAGCGACGTGCAGAATGCGGCAATCTCCGAGGGGGAGTCGAGCCGCACGGACAGCTGCAGGTGGAGCGTCCGTTAATAAGGTGAAGCCATCGAGGGTTGGGGCGACGCGCACCGGGCCAGAGGATCCAATCTTGGAGCGAGCGAGACAGAGTACGACGCGCTCGCTGACTTCGAGGAGCGCGTGAGTGACGGCGATAATGTCGTCCTGAGAGTTATGCAGGCCACGATGGTCCACTCCTTCGGAGCCGACAAAGGCGAGGTCGAAGGTCCAACCCCGCAGGGCCTTGGCTGACTTGGGACCGGCCACCATCTGTTGGCGTCCGAGGTAAAGGCCGCCCGGTACATGCACCTCAGTATCAGGGAGCGCCGAGAGCGCTTGCGCGGCGACCAAGCTCGGTGTGACCACCTTAAGGCGCGGAATGGCGAGGCGCACGAGTTCCTCGGCAACCGCTAGCGGAGTCGTGCCAGCATCGATATAGACCGACATTCCCGCGCGGACGAGCTTGGCCCCAGCAACGCCGATGGCGCGCTTAGCGGCAGCCTCGGTCACGCGCCGTTCATCGACGGAGGCGAAGCCGTGGTTGAATTCATTCAAGGCACCGCCACGGGTACGGGTGAGACGATGCTGGGCAGAGAGTTGCACGAGATCGCGCCGGACGGTGGCCTCCGAGATCCCGAAGCGTTGGGAGATATGCAGGACGGGAAGGTAACCGCGCTCGCCAATGAGCCGGGCGATAGACTCGCGGCGGGCTTCGACGATGTGCCGGGGCACCTTCATGGGAGAAGCATGAGCGATTTATATGAGCGGTATCAATCATTTAGGGTTTTTCCCACCCATGGGCACCTGCATCCGATATGTCGCACAATAAACATTATGTCTAATCAATACAAGTTCGATATACTATGGCCAAAACATACATATCAAGGATGACCTTTGCCACCCTCGGGCGTTCAAGGAAGATGGGTGGGTGTCTATTCAATGGGTCAGTCGCTCCTTGTTTGTCGCCCTGCTCCTAGGTGGTTGCGCCTCCCCTGAGCCTAAGCCGGGTTCTGGCTTGGCCTGGGTCTCAACCGAGCGTCAGGAGCGGGTCAGGTTCTTGGTCATCCATCATACCGCCTCCGACCTTCAACGCTCCCTACGGATTCTTTCCGGTCTCGATGCGGAACGCCGGGTGAGCTCCCACTACTTGGTGACAGATGAGAATCCCCCAAGGGTTATCGCCCTCGTCCCGGAGGAGCGCGTCGCCTTTCATGCCGGAGTCAGCCATTGGCGGGGACAGCATGGACTCAATCGCGCATCCATCGGCATCGAGATTGTGAATCCCGACGGCAATATCCATGACTACACGGAGGCGCAGGTAGAACTCATCGGTAGGCTTTGCTCCGACATTGTGCTGCGCCACGGTATTCGGCCGGAGAACGTGGTGGCTCACTCCGACATCGCGCCCAATCGCAAGGTCGACCCCGGCACACGCTTTCCCTGGGAGCGTCTTTATCGTGTGTACGGGGTTGGCGCCTGGCCCGATGCCAAGGCCTTGATTGCGCCCCTGCCCCCTGCCCCACCGCCAGTTGCTGAGTTTCGTGCCTTGCTCAAGGCCTGGGGACATCCCGTTGGTCAGGGTGCCTCTTGGTCTGAGGCGGATCAACACGCCTTGGCAGCATTCCAGCGACGCTTTCGTCCAGCGCGCGTCGACGGTCAGCCTGATGTGGAATCTGCCGTATTGCTCCAGGCCCTGCTCTCGCAATACCGCTGAGGCATGCCCTCGTCCATTCCCGGCCTCCGTAGTCCCTACGCCTCCACGCGTGGGCTCGTCCATTTTCCCCGACTGCTCGATAAGGCACGCCTCCATGCAAAGGGCCTGCTCCCGGAAGCCTACCATGGGGCGCTTGGACGTGGCTTCGACCGACGGATCTGCGAACTGCTCCGGGTTAGCTACTCCGAGCTGGTCTCACAGTCGGTGGCTCATCCGGAACAAGACGACCTTACCCTCCTCGCCTGGGCGGAGTCACGCGGCCGCACGTTGACTGAGGGTGACATTGAAATCTGCTCGGGTTACCTGTCTAAGCGTGGTTGGAGGGACGACGCCTCAGCCAAGCTTCAGGACAGCCTTTCCACCCTAGGTTATCCCATGGACGGCAGTATTGAGACCTTCTTTGACCTCATCGAGTATGACGAAGGGCGCCCACCGCGGGGCACGGCATGACGTTTAGGACTGGCGAGGTCGCCGGCGGAGCAGCGCACCAAGAATATCGCGCTCGGGATAGCCGAACTGATTGAGGATCCACGCGTAGAGTCCCGCGCCCAGCAGTGCACCGATGGCCATGGAGACGAACAACAGGGGCTTGGGTGACATCATTCCGTAGAGATGGTCGGCGAAGTACCGCTGCGCCTGGTAGGCGACGGTCGCGAGCACGAGGGAGCCGAAGAGCACCTGCGCAAGGGGACGTAGCATACCCTCAGCGAGGTAAGCTGGCTCGGCCTGGCCAAGCGAGCGACGGAGGACAACGAGTTGCCACGCCGCTGAGGCGAGGTTGGCCCAAGCGAGGCCCGCGACTCCGAGAGTCGGAGCGAGTGCAGCGGAGAGGACGGCGTTAACGGCCAAGGCATGCACCGCCGCCCGAAGGGTGAGGTTGGCGCGTCCAACAACCGTAAGCGCGCGGGAGGCGAGCGCGCTGAGGGCATAGAGAGGCATGGCCGCCGCGAAGATCACCAGCAAGTCGGCCGAGTTCTCGACATCCAGCAGGGAGAAACGTCCATACTGGAAGAGGAGCTCGAGCACAGGCTTGGCGAAGACCGCTAAGCCGAAGGCCGCTGCGATGTTGATCGCGATAATTAAGCGAGCCCCGCGGGCGTAATTTCGACCGAGCGCTTCCTTGTCACCCTGCGCCTGTGCCAAGGCCAAGGCCGGGAAGATAACCGTCGCAATGGATACAGAAAAGAGACCGACGGGGAGCTCGGTCACTCGGTTGGCCACATGGTAATAGGTCAGCGCAGCATCATCGAGGCCGAAGGCGACGAGACGCGAAATCAGCAGGTTCAACTGGAGTACGCCTGCCCCGATTAATGCGGGCAGGAAGGTTGCCTTGAGTTCCCCCCAAGCACGCGCATCGGGGGTGGAGGGGCGGCTGCGCCAACCAAGCCGCCTGAGTCCCATCAAAGGAATGGCGAGCTGGATGGCACCACCAAGAACCGTGGCCGCGCAGAGAATACGCGCCTGAGTGAGGAGGTCCTGAGGAGCGAGCGTCGGACCGATCCAGGCCAGCGAGGCGATCAGGCAAAGATTCAGGCAACCCGCGGCAATCTCCGCTAGGCCGAAGCGCCCCATCAACTGAACGGAGGCCGTGACGAGTGCCGCCGCGCAGATGAGAGGTAGGTAAGGCAGGGTCCACACCGTAAGTTCCGCCGCCATCCCACCGCGGGCCTCGAGTAGCAGCGAAAGGCCGAGGGCGATACCCATGCCGAGCAAGGAAAGGCCGATCATCCATGGTAGCACGCGACCAAGCACGTGGTTGAGGAAGGCGAGAGCTGCGGGACGTCCCTCACGCTCGAGCTTACCGGCAAGCGGGGGGATAAGCGCGGTTGAGAGAGCACCCTCGCCGAGCAGGCGGCGGAAGAGATTGGGTACCTGGAAAGCCAACAGGAATGCCGAGGCAACCGCACCTGCGCCGAAGGTCGCCGCCATCAGCTGGTCCCGGACTAGACCGAGCAGTCGTGAGACTAGGGTCCAGGAGGCCGTGGTGGCCATCGACCGGTACTGGCGGGATTGTTCGGACATCGCCCGCAGCTCAGGGCTGGATAGCCCCGAAGCCCTCCTCGAGCACCGCGCGGAGCGCCGGCACGAGATCGCCGCGGGGGACCTGAGCCTCGGAACGGCTGGCGAGGTCGCGCACCTTGGCGACTCCTCTGGCCACTTCCTCACCCCCGTAGACGAGAGCGAAGCGGGCTCCGGCAGTCTCCGCCGCCTGCATCAACTTGGGGAACTTGCCGTCGCGTAGATTGTACTCCACGCGCATGCCCGCGGCGCGGAGCTTAGCAACGTCACTCAAGGCGGAGGGGCGAGCGTCCGCTCCCAAGATGGCGACAAAGAATTCGGGCCCATCGGCGTAGCCTGGGGTCAGGCCACGCGCTTCGAGTAGGTTGGCCACGGTCACATCGCCCATGCCGAAGCCCACCGCCGGGAGGGCGGGCCCACCCATGCGCTCGATCAACCCATCGTAGCGACCACCTCCGGCCAAGGCGCGCTGCTCCCCGGCCGAATCGAAGGCCTCAAAGACAAAGCCTGTGTAGTAGGCTAGGCCACGCACGATGCCCAAGTCGACCTGCACGAGGTCAGCGACCCCGAGCGCTGCAAGCAAGTCGAGGAGCTCGCGCCACTCGGCCAAACGCGCGAGCACCGACGGGTCGGTACCGGCAATCGCCTCGAGTTCGGGGAGGGAGCGGACAGCGGCGAGTCGACGGACGGCCGCAAGGACAGTCGAGGGCTCGGCTACGCCTCCCAGTGCCTCAGCCAGCATGACAAGTAATTCGGGCTCCGTGGAGCGCTCGAGTTTGTCCACCGCGCCGAGGACGGCGGCGAGGCGTTCATCGGGCACACCGAGCGAGGCCAGCACACGGTACCAAAGAGTGCGGTCAGAGAGGCGGATGGCAAAGCTGTCACGGGGCAACCCGAACCCAAGTAGGCAATCGACGCAGAGGGCGATGATTTCGGCGTCGGCTCCTGGGCCGGCCTCGCCAAGTAAGTCCGCATTGAGCTGATGGAAGGCACGGAGACGTCCCTTCTGCTGCTTCTCGTAGCGGTAGCACTCCCCGATGGCGAACCATCGGATAGGCTTGGGTAAGGCGTTGGCTCGGGCAGCGACCATGCGGGCGAGGGTCGGCGTCATCTCGGGACGAAGGGTGACATCACGATCGCCCTTGTCCTTGAAGTTGAAGAGCTGGCGGACGATTTCATCGCCTGACTTGGCGATGTACAACTCGAGCGGCTCGAGCACAGGCCCCTCCCATTCCCTGAATCCATGGCGGCGGCAGGAACGGCGCCAGATATCGAGGATGTGCCCAAGGCGGGCCCGCTCCTCCGGGTAGAAGGCGCGGAAACCTGGGAGGGACTCGAATTTCGACATGCCGTCCGTGCTCAGGCGGCGGGAGGGCTTTCGGTGGGCGCAGAGGGTGAATCACCACCTCCTGCCTGGAAACGTGCGATGTCGGTATCGCGCAGCGACTTCTTGAATTCCTTACCTGCCTTGAATTTGACCACGGCACGACGCGGGATGACCACGTCGGTCTCGGGCTTGTTAGGATTGCGACCAATGCGGCTCTCGCGGACCTGCACCTCGAAGACGCCGAAGTTGCGGAGCTCGACATCACGACCCTGCAGGAGCGCCTGCTGGATGATCTCGAGCGTGCGCTGGACGGCGTCACGGATGGCCTTCTGCGGATGGTTGGTCTCTTCGAAGATTTTCAGCACGATTTCGCGCTTGGTCAGGTTCGCCGGCTTGGGGGACATGGTGAGAGGGATGAAGCAAGCATCCAAGGGAGTAAGCATCGATTGGCAAGTCCCCTAAATGGTTGCTAGGACGATTCTTGCGGGATGGCCTTGGGGAGCCCGTTCTTGGCTAAATAGCCTCCGTACGCCCGACTTTATCGGGCGAACCTAGCCTTATTCGACGTTTTGAACCTGCTCGCGGATGCGCTCAATCTCCACCTTGGCAGCAAGCACCGCCTGGGTGGTGGCGATTTCCGAGGCCTTACTTCCGACCGTGTTCGCCTCCCGCAGGAGCTCCTGGCTGAGGAAATCCAGGGTGCGACCGGGGGCAATTCCATCGAGGAGGGCACTGCCTTGGGTAAGATGGCTCCGGAGCCGGGTGATCTCCTCCGAGATATCCGAACGGTCGGCATGGATTACCAGCTCGCGAGCGACGCGCTCATCCGAAGGGTCGAGCGAAAGAGCAAGCTCGGAGAGGCGATGCAGGAGGCGGTCGCGTTGGCGGGCTGGCCCACCCGCAGCACTACGCTCCATGGTATCGACGAGATTGGAAAGGATCCCGAGCCGGGCGGACAAGTCGGCGCGGAGCGATTCACCCTCGCGGGCGCGCATGACGTCGAGCTCATCCAATGCTTTATGGCAGCAGCTCAATGCGTCGGCGCGCATGACATCGTCAAGGGTAGGCGAAGCCTGCGTTTGCCGCTCGCTCAGGCGCAGGAGCACCTCCCAGTTGGGCTCACCGGGGATGCTGTGAACATGGGCGAGACGTCGCAACTGGGCCAGGGGCTCGGCCACATTCGGAATACTGGAGGGCTGCTCAAGGACCAGCTTTAGGGTTACCTTACCCCGCTGTAGCTTTGTGCGGATGGCTGCCGAGATCTCCGGCTCGAGCGAAGTCCACTGGGAGGGTAAATGCAGGGAGATTGCCAGACCGCGCTGATTGACGGCTGAAACTTCGGCGACGAGCGTAGAGGTCCCTCGGGTAAGGGTGGCACGACCGAAGCCTGTCATGGAACGCAGAAGTGACATCAGAGGCGGATCTCGACACCCATCGCACGGGCGGCCGACCAGACATCCTTGTCGCCGCGACCGGACAGGTTGATCAGGACAACCTTGTCGGCAGGCAGCTCAGCCGCACGCCGGAAGGCCCAGGCCAGCGCGTGGCTGGACTCAAGAGCAGGGATGATGCCCTCTAGCTTCGAGAGTAGTTGGAAGGCATCGAGTGTTTCCTCATCGGTAGCATGACCGAACTCGATGCGTTGGGCATCCTTGTAATGGGCATGCTCCGGGCCCACTGCAGCGTAGTCGAGGCCGGCCGAAACGGAATGGGTGCCCTCAATCTGACCTTCGGAGTCCTGCAGGAGGTAGGTCATGCAACCTTGGAGCACACCAACGCGGCCCCCGGCGAAGCGCGCAGCGTGCTCGCCGCGGCGGATACCGCGTCCACCAGCCTCCACCCCGACCAGTCGTACCGCGGGCTCGTCGAGGTACTCGAAGAAGGAGCCGATGGCGTTGGAGCCCCCGCCGACGCAGGCGACAACCTCGTCAGGAAGGCGGCCCTCGGCCTCGAGCATCTGGGCCTTGGACTCAATCGAGATGATCCGATGGAAGTCGCGCACCATCATCGGATAGGGATGCGAGCCATAGGCCGTACCGAGGATGTAATGGGTGTCTTGGACGTTGGTGACCCAGTCGCGCATGGCCTCGTTGACCGCTTCCTTGAGGGTACGCTGTCCAGCGCCGACCCCGCGGACCTCGGCCCCCATCAGCCTCATGCGGTACACGTTGAGCGCCTGTCGCTCCATATCGGCCTCACCCATGTAGATGACAGCCTTTAGGCCGAAGCGGGCGCAGACCGCTGCAGTCGCGGTGCCGTGCTGACCTGCTCCGGTCTCTGCAATGATGCGGGTCTTGCCCATCCGACGGGCGAGGAGCGCTTGGCCGATGACATTGTTAATCTTGTGTGCGCCCGTGTGGAGCATGTCCTCGCGTTTGAGGTAGACTTTGGCGCCGCCGAGATGCCGTGTGAGTGTCTCGGCGAGGTAAAGCCCAGTGGGTCGACCAGCGTAGATGCGCAGGAGCTTGGCGAAGTCTGCCTGGAAGAGAGGGTCGCGGCGCGCCTCGTCATAGGCCTTAGCAAGGTCGAGCAGGGGCGTCATCAGCGTCTCCGGGACGAACATGCCGCCGTAGGGGCCAAAGCGACCCCGGGCGTCGGGTAGGCGGAAGCGAGGCTCCGGACCAGGGATAAGGGAGGAAGGGGCTGTCACGGTGGTGGACACTGGGCAAGGGGTAGCCGAGAAGGGACGGAAGGCAAGTGAGCACGCTGTCCGGGATGGACTCCCCGTCATGCCTGGCCTCAACTTATCCCCCATGCGCGCCCTTTCTCTGCTGCTCCTGGCCTGCCAAGCCCTCGCGTTGGGCTCGGAGCGGACGGAATCCGAAGTGCGCGAGGGATTCACCCCGAGCCGCGCGACGCTGACCGGGGTGGTCGAAGGTGCGACGGAGTTCCTGCCGGTATCCTCCACCGGTCACTTGATCTTAGCCAACCAACTGATGGGCGTGGAAGACGACCCGCAGGTGACGGTGGCCGGCGTGGTCGACCGCAAGGGACGTCCCATTACCCTTAAGCGAGCGGCTGACGACTACCTCGTCATCATCCAGGTAGGCGCCATCCTCGCCGTCGTCGCCGCCTTCTGGAAACGCTTTCGTCACCCGAGTCCCAGGCTCGTCCTGTCCACAATGGTCGCCTTCCTGCCCGCCGCGGTGGTCGGATTGCTGGCCCGCGATTTCATCGAGACCCATCTGTTCCATCCTGAGGTCGTGGCCATCGCACTCCTCGTCGGCGGCATCGCCATGCTCGCCTTCGACAAGGTCTGGCCAAGGTCAGAACAGCCCGGACATGACGAGCTCGAGGTCATCACCCTGCCCCAGGCTCTGCGCATCGGATGTTTTCAGTGCCTCGCCCTGGTGCCTGGCACCAGCCGCTCGCTCGCCACGCTGCTCGGAGGCCGCGCGACCGGTCTTTCCCATGCCGCCGCTGCGGAGTTCTCCTTCCTCGTCGGCTTCGTCACCTTAACCGCGGCGTCGCTCTACAAGGCTTGGCAACTCGGTCCGGCCCTTACCCGCATCTACCCCACGGGACCCGCCCTGCTGGGTCTGGCGGTGAGCTTCGTAGTAGCCTACCTGACAGCGGGCTGGCTGGTCCGCCACTTGCAGCGCCACGGCTTTGCCCTGTTCGCCTGGTACCGCATCGCCCTCGGCGGCGGGCTGCTCATTGCTTGGTCCCTCTGATCTTCCTAGGCGCCGGAGGCCTCAGTTGCGACCTGGTTGGAAGGGCTCGAGGAAGGTCGCCTTAAAGTCGTAGACATTAGCGAAGTCCTCGTGCCGGTCGTCGTCGGACTTCCCGAACAAGCCGGTGTCGATCAGGTTGAACACAATGTTGCCGACGTCCGCGGTCTTGCGAATGCCCCAGTTATGCAGGAGCGGGTAGGTCATCGGGCCATAGGTATCGAGGCAGTGCTGGCGGAAACCTTCCAGTACCTGAGGCCCGGTGACATGCCGGCTGCGGGCGTTGGCCCGCGAGCCCTTCCGTGGCTCGCCATGGACGTTGCGCTGGGCGTGGTCGAGGGCCAGCCGGACAGCGTGGTAGGCTTGGGGCCGGTAGCGGGGGTCCTTAGCGACGCAGGAAAGGATTACCTCTTGGATATCCATGCGCCATCAGTAGCCGACTGCGCGGGCCGTGGAAGGCAAAAACACTCAGTGGCCATCGCGTATGACTGGGTCGGCGACCGGACAGAGCACGCGAAGCATCAGGTCGGAAAACGCGAAAAGCACGGCGGCAGCGAGCCAGAAGACAGCAAGGAAGCGGACGAGTTCAAACATGGACAATGATTTAGCCTGCAGGGGGTCGTACCCTCAGTCGATGACCGATACGAGGACTTTTCAACCCAGTGCCTTTGGTGACCACGCCGGACTTGCCGTCCATGCTATGATGACACATGCTCGGAGCCATCGCGGGAGATATCATCGGCTCGGTCCATGAGTTTAGCAGCAACAGTCGGGATGACTTCCCTCTCTTTCACCAGGACTGCTCACCGACCGACGACTCGCTGCTCACCTGCGGCATAGCCGAGGCCTGCCTCGCGGGGTCCACGGACTACCGCGCCCACCTACTCTCCGCCTTTCAGCGGGCCGAAGCCCGCACTACCCATCCACCCATCGGCCCGGGTTGGGGCACGGGCTTCCATGATTGGGCCTCCTCAGAGGCCGAGCCAGGACGTACCTCTTTCGGCAACGGATCTGCCATGAGGGTATCCGCCATCGCCTGGGCCTATGACTCTGAAAAGGAGGTGCTCGGGCATGCCCGCCTCTCCGCCCTGCCCTCCCATGCTCATCCCGAGGGCATCAAGGGTTCCGAGTGCACCGCGCTGGCGATCTGGACGGCCCGACGCACGCGGGACCCTAAGGCTGTCCGCGCGGTAGCCGAGCGCTTCTATGGGAAGCTTCCTTCGCTTGCGGTCATCCGGAGAAAACACGTCTACAGCGAGACCTGCCAGGATTGCGTACCCGTCGCCATGGCCATCGCCGTGGGCACGGATAACTTTGAGCAATGCGTACGCCTCGCCTGCTCCATTCGGGGTGACGCTGACACCCTTGCCGCCATCGCCGGCTCTGTCAGCGAGGGCCTCTGGGGCTTGCCTGAGCCTATCGCGGCTGAAGCCATGGCGCGGTTACGTCGGTGGTATCCCTGGGCAGCAAGTCTGGCTGAGAGGGGTAAGTCCACCTGGCTTGCCTAGTCGGGAACACTGAGGGCTTCTCCAGGGTCAAAGGTACAACCCAATGCCGCACCTCCGCCGGCTGCTCCCCATCCTTGGCCTGTTCCTGCCCCTCGCCCTGCCAGGACAGGATGCGCAGCGTCTACTGTCCGCCTGCAATGTCGAATGGACCACACCCTCTCGGGGTCCCGCCGATAGCATGCCCCTGCCGGGGGCCAGCGGCGCGGGGGCCAATGTCTGGTTCTCTGGGGGCGAGCTTCGACTCTACCTCTCCCACAATGGCGCGTATGATGAAGACGAGGTCCTTCGTAAGCTGGGCTCCCTCCGCCTCCGTCTGGATGGCGCAGATTTCACCACACCCAAGTCTTTCTCGCAGGAGCTGCTTCTCGCCACCGGAACATTGGTCGTCAAGGCGACGGCTGCCGACGGCACCACTCTCGAACATCGACTCTGGTTTAGCGGCGAGACGCTCGTCATAGAGACGAAGTCCTCCAAGCCACTAGCGTTGGAGGTGGGCTATGGTAACTGGCGCGCCAACCCCGCAGCTCGTGGCGATGACCAAGTCAAGTTGGAGGATGGCGCCCTCACCTACATGCATCGCAATGCTACGGCGCGCCGTAGCCGCCGCCTTGCCGACGAGCAAGGCATGGACCTAGCGAAGATTCCTTTGGCTGCGGCCGGCCGCGTATACGGTTGCTCCCTCGTCGGCCGCGATGGCCTAGCTTGGCAACGTCCCCGCGAGTCTCGTGGGCCTTCCTGGCAGGGTCATGAGTGGGTCGCCCTCACCCCCGTCGGAAGGCAGCAACTGCTGGCCGTCACCATGGGCGCCGGAAATAAGGTCAATCCCGACGATTGGGTGTCCCGGTCCCGCGCGATTGTGGACCCCGTTTTCACTCCATCCATTCGTAAGACCGCCGAGCTTCGCTGGGAAACCTTTTGGTCAAACTCCTATGTCTTCATCCAGCCAAAGGCCGGGGCGAAAGATCCCGGGTTCCAAGTCGGCCGCAACTACCAGCTGTCACGCTTCATGGACGCCGCCAACCAGCGCGGTGAATTTCCGCTTCGACCCAACGGGGGCATCTTCACGGTGGATGCGCCCGCATTGATTACCGCAAAAGACCTAGACAATCCCGAGCGCGGAAAGCCCGTGCCGAGCAACCCTGACTGGCGAAGAGGCGGATCCTTCGTCGGTCAATCTCTGCGTTGGGTCGGCTGGCCGCACATCGCAGGGGGCGACCTTGACCTACTCGAGCCCTTGCTGAAATTTTACCGCAACGGCCTGCCCCTTGCCCAGGCGAGGGCTAAGGCGCTGGGGGCTGAGGGTGCGGTCTATCCGGAGCATCTCTCGCTTTCCGGCCTGACCGAGGGAGGCGCGCTGGTCGGTGGGCTCGCGCGACAGCCCCAGCTCAGCCACCATTTTAGTTCGGGCTTCGAGCACGCTTGGATGGCGATTGTAGCAAGCCAAGTCGGAGGGCGCGACCTGCGCCCCGATCTTCCCTGGATTCTCGGGCAGCTGCGTTTCGTCGATACCTTCTATCGCGTCTCCGTTCAGCCACCCGCCTCCTCTGGTCCAAAGAGCGGAGGCGAGGGCAATGCTCTCTTGCCCAAGCTCAACCTTCATCCCGCCAATGCTCTCGAGGTGGCCGCGGGCGCGAACAACCCGGCTGAGCTGGTCGCCGCACTCCATGCCATTATCCCCGCCTTGCTGGACAGGAGCGACGTGGGGGAGAAGGAAAAGGCAACGCTGCGTACCCTCGAAGCGAAGCTTCCCGCTCTGCCACTGACACGACGCGGGGGCGTACAGGTCCTCGCCTTGGCCGAGCGCTGGAGTCGTTTGCATGATGCCCAGCAGACGCCCGAGCTCCATGCCCTCTGGCCCTACCGGCTGGTGGGCCGGCCCCTACCGGATTCCCAAGGCCTTGCCTTGGCGACATGGGAGAAGGCAGAGCTTGGGTGGGGTGAACGTGAGCGTAAACCGGGGCGACGTTCCGACTTCTCGGGCAGCGCTTCCCTGGCCTATGCAGCCAACCTAAGCCTCGTTGAGGAATGCGCCTCGCGTGCGGTGGCTAAGCTCGGTGACGCTGGTGCCAGCGCGCGCTTCACAGCCTTCCGTGGCCCTGGCAATGAATGGATCCCCGACTTAACCTGGTCGGGTAGCGGGCGTCTCGGTGTGCAAGAGATGCTTCTCCACTGCGAGCCCAGCAACAAGGGACGGATCCTGCTGCTGCCCTCGTGGCCCAAGGGCTGGGATGTCACCTTCCGCCTGCGTGCCCCTGGCAACACACGGATCACCTGTGTGGTCGAATCCGGGAAGATTGAGCGCCTCATCATCGACCCGCCGGACCGAAGTGAGCAGGTCGTGGTTGGCGAAGGTTGGCAACTCCCCGACCTCTCCCGCTAGACTCGGTCCCAGCGTTCGAGTTGGCAGGTGAATCCACCCATATCGACCGGCTCCGAGCTGACCTGCTTGAGACGGGGATCGACTTCCTCGACCTTGAGGGGGGTCGTAAAGACGAGCCTGCCACCGGGGCGCAGGACATCGGCGGAGACCCTCAGGAACTCCCGGTAAAGTGCGCGGAGATCGTCGACCTCGATGCGTCGTCCCATGGGAGGATTGGAGATGACGAGGGTGACCTCGCCCTTGCCTAGGCCAGCGACGCGCTCGTGATGTCGGAAGTCGGAGGCGACGAAATGGCCGCGGGTACTGGAGAGAGCGGCTGCGCCGAAATTACCACGCGAAACCTCCACCGCACGGGCATCGAGGTCGGTCCCGATAACCAAGGTGACTCCACCGAGGCGGGCCCTCTCGATCAACTCCTGACCGGAACCGCAGAAGGGATCCCAGGCGACCTCGCCGGGGAAGGGACCAGCTAGGCGGGCCAAGGCCGCGGCGAGGGGAGGATGGGAGGCGGCGGGGACATCGCCCAGACGATGGGTGAATCGGGGATCAGGCGAGAGGCGGGGACGTAGCTCAACCCGGGCACCATCCTCCATAGGGACGATGTCAATCGACCAAGGAGCCTCGCGCGAGTCATTGAGGAAGGCAGGGTTCAGCCGATAGGCGTCCGCAGCGATGGCGTGGAGGAGGTCGGTTTCACCGAACTCGGGATCCAGATCGATGCGATAGCGCGGGGCACCTTCCCCGAAGGCCTCGAGGATGGCGCGGCAGCGAGGGGAGGCGATGGCCTGGGCGATGGGTGCGACGGCTGCCTCCTCGCTGCGGGCGCGGATTTCGCCGAGGAGGAAACCAATGTCGGACCAGATACGAAGCTTGAGGAGGTCGGAGAAAGCCAGCGCCTCCTTCGGCCGGATGTCCACCCAAGCAGTACCGCGCCCGAGGACTTCCATCTGAGAGGGCACGACCTCCGCAATCTCAGCGGCGAGCAACCGCTCAAGGCCGGCGCGACAATGTAGCCTGACACGGACATCGGCTGGGGCGCGCAAGATACCGTCGGCCTTGATCTTTCCGGGAGCCGAGCGGCGGGCAGCACGCGCACGGAGAGCCGATTCCGCAAAAGGAAGTGAACGCGCGGTCGAGGAATCAAGGGTGGCCTGACCACCGACCTTGCCGAGAGCCTCGGTCATGGCCTTGCGCTCGCGGTCGGTCTTGGCATCGGCCAGGCTGTCGAGCAGCCCTGCCTCGGCCAGCAAATCGTCGCCCAGTTTAGGCAAAGCAGCCGCAGCATAGCGGCGAATCTTCTCAGAGGGATCTTTCAGTAGTCCCTTGATCCAGGCGCGGGCCTCGGACTTCTGCTCCTCGGTACCTCGCTCCGAAAAGACCACGCCGACGGCGCGCACCACGGCCGCGCGGCGCGAGCGCTCAGGCTCCTCGAGCTTAGCCAGCGAGGCCACATCCTCGACCCATAGCACGGCGCAGTCTTTCTTGCGCAATCTGCGGTAGAGCTCGTTGTCAGCCTTCATGCCGCCATACAGACCGATTGGACCCCCGGGGGGAAGGCTGAACCTTATCAGGCCCCCTTTCCTCCGCCTCGGTCAGGAAACCCTTGTGCATTGGACCGAAGACCAACTTCTCCATGGTGTAGAGCCCCGGCTCGTCATCCGAGGGGTAACATCCCTTCCATGATGCATCTGCTATCAAGCGAGTCACGGCAGCTTAGATGGCCGAACGGTGACGTATAGCAGTGGGAATTAACCAGCGAGGCTGAGCCTCACGCCGAGAAAATACAGCAGCCAGGCGAGCAGCGAGACGACGAGTACAACGAGCAGCGCAAATCGAGCTGGGCCCGTGACCCAAGAGAGCGCGACAGGGTGCCACTTCATGCCGCGGTCGAAGTCGTGCTCGCCGGCGAGGTAGGCGGAGAATACCTGTTCGGCCGCGGTGACCGGGAGCTGGGACCGTGAACGGAAATAGCCCCTGCCCTGTCCCTTGCCCTTGGCAATTTTGAGCATGCCTGGGTCGCGCCCGGAACGCGCGGAGAGGAACTCGCCGTCACCTCGGTCGAGTCGTAACGTTCCCTCCTGTCCGCCGGCCATCGCCCTAAGCGCGGTGAGGAGCTCGCTCTCGGAAGGATTGGTGATGTCGGTAGACTCGGTAGTCAGCCGGCAGCTAGGGCGGGAGTTTCTCACGGAGTGGCTAAACAAATCGACATCGCCCTTGTCCGACAAACCCAATCGCTGACCACAGGGTGCCCTTGACCCTGACCCCAGCGCTGTCAGGATGTCTCTTAGCGATCGCATGCGACATCTCCTCCTCTTCCCCCTCGCCCTCGTGGTGGCGGCCTGCTGCCCGGACAACGCCTTGCCGCCCTTCACCGCCCAGGAGGTCGTCGAATGGGCTGACCTCGACAACACCCTCGGCGGCAAGGAACTCCCGCTCTACGGAAAAGCGGATGGCTTAGCCGTCCTTGGCACGCGCGTGCTCGCCCTCGACGGAGAGGGGCTACACCGATTCCTCAAGGCTCACGGCTACGCCGGTCATGGCCGCCCCCTGCGGATGCGACGGGCTGGGCCAGGCACCCTAGAGGTTGAGTTGGAAATCAAAGGTAAGGATGGCGCGCGTTTCCGTCTTATTCTGAGGTCGGACGGTGGTCCCCAGGGCGAGGGCTAAGAGCTATTCACCTCGGGCGTAGGTGTCAGGCAGGGAGCAATTTACCCTAGCGATGGATACCGGTGTCGGGGCGAGAGGATTCGAACCTCCGACCTCTTGTACCCGAAACAAGCGCGCTAGCCAGACTGCGCTACGCCCCGAACCAGTGAGTCCGACTCTACACGGCAGGACAGGCTTCCTAGCAAGGAAATAAGGGTCGTGCGAACCTTGCGCATTCCCCTTTGCCTCTGGGTAGAGTGAAGACATCATTCATGGCATGTCCACTCGCCCGCCCGGCCTGATTGAGGTTCGCCTCAACCAATCAAGCCAGCTCTTCAACTCGATGGACCCCTCGCCCTTCCACGAGCGCGACTTGGACCATGCTGCCGAGCAGTTCATCGTCAGCTGGGCCCGAGAAGTCCCCTCTCACCAAGCCCTGAGCATCCGGGTGACCCTCAGGGAATGCCAGGACCCGAGCCTCATCGGCTTGATCCAGGATTCCATGCACAATTACTTCGCGCTGCGCTCGGACCAGCTCGGCCGCGAGCTCCGTGTCCTTCTGGCCGAAGGCAGGACCACCCTTGTCATTGGGCTGGGCTTCCTTGGGTTGACCTTCGCCCTCGGTCGATTGCTTCCGGCGGAGGCGGCATGGGCCTCTTATGTCCGAGAGGGCCTGCAAATCTGCGGCTGGGTCGGCATGTGGCGTCCCATCGAGATTCATCTCTACCGATGGTGGCCCATCCGGCGCGAAGCTCAGCTCCATCGCCGATTGTCCAAGGCCCCCGTCGAAGTAGTAGTAGCGCCTTGATTAGCGAGGGACGGTGCCGAAGCCCGACGGGCGGAACACCACCTCGGGATCAAAGTAAGGCACATACCCATGGGGCGCGCTCTGCGCCCGGATCAGCTCTTGGACCTCGGGGGTGCAGGGTCCTACTTGGAAGACCGGAGGGATGCCTCCGGGCGGAAGCTTACCACCCTTTTTGTGCCACTCCGCACCCTTCCAGTCGAGAAAGAGGCCGCAGGCGTAAATCCCGCCAGACTCTCCGAGGATGATGGTGATTTCCACCGGGTCACCCTTGCGAAGGCTAAACCAGTCGCCCCAGATATTGGTGCCATTGAAGGTCTTCACATTGCCGGTTAGCGAGCCGGGGATGGGAGCCGTAGAGGGAGTCCACTTCGTGTAGTAGGCGGAAGGAGGAGCATGGTGGATGTAGCGACGGCTCCCGTCGAAGACCAGCTTGCCATCGACCAGCACGACGATGAC
>JBFZFD010000090.1:0-15642 GCA_041306485.1 Opitutia bacterium
TGGCGGGTCAGCGGGGAGGCGGAGGGGCCTTCGGCCCCGGTTGGGAAGCCTCCAGTGGAGCGGCAAGGAGCGTCAGCGAAGTCATCCAACGTGGATTAGGCATTAGGGGTACAGGGGGCCAGGGGGAGACACGGAGGCCTCGGAGAGGCCTCCCTACCCAAAACACGTCCTTCGCATCCTTCGCCTCATCCGAATCCTTCGTGTCCTTGCATCTCCCGTGCCCCTGTGCCCCCGTGCCCCCGTGCTTCCCTTCTTGTATGACAAACGCCGTCCTTGCCCGGCTTGACGACCATGTTACCGTAGAAGTGTTCTTTTCAGTCACCACGCATCACGAGCAAGTCTCGGCCTAGCCGAATAACTTGCACCAACCGAGCCCAGGAGGGCCACGGTGGTATCCGAAGCCCAAAGCTTCGGGATGAGGATCCGCAAGGATCACAACCCACTCCCCGGCGACTTGGCCGTGATGCGCGGAAACCCCCTTCCCCACCACGACCATGATCCACACCAACGACACCGCCGCAGTACAGCCCACCGTCTCCCACCGCAACCGGCACGGAGGCGAGAATCATCATATCTGGAACAATAACGGCACCTGGTGGGTGCACTTCACCCTCCACCTGCCGGACTACACCGCGCAGCGGATCCGGAAGTCACTGCGCACCCGCGATGTGACCGAAGCCCGCCTGCGGCGCGACAGCCTGCTAGCAGGGTTCACCCCCACGCCCCGCTGAGGGAACGCGGCACGCAGGGGCGTGTCTAAGGACAATGCTCAAAAAAGTCCTAACTGGCATCGTCCTAGCCATCATCCTGGTGGCAACCGCAACGATTGCGCCCGCGGCACAGCCCAACTTCATCGTCTTTCTGACCGACGACCAGGGGTGGAACGACACCTCGGTCAACCAAGGCCTACCCAAGAACCCGCAGTACAACGCGCATTACCGCACGCCTGCGCTGGAACGGCTGGCCCGCGAGGGTGCGCGCTTCTCCCATGCCTACGCGACGCCGGTCTGCACTCCCAGCCGGGTCAGCCTGCTCACTGGGCTTGGGCCTGCGCGGCACGGCGTGACCAACTGGACGCTGAACCAAGGGAAAGACATAGGAGTGAAAACCAAGGGGCTGGCCCTGCCGGACTGGAATTGCGACGGGCTCCAGCCAAAGGGGTCGGGGGCCAAGCGTGGCTTCGAGACGGAAGATACCCTGCCCTTCCTACTCCGCAAAGCGGGCTACCGCACGATTCACATCGGCAAGGCCCATCTGGGGGTAGTCGGCACCCCAGGGGCGGACCCTCTCAAGCTAGGGTTCGATGTGAATATCGCCGGGGGCGCTGCCGGCCAGCCAGGGAGTTTCCTCGGCATGCGTAACTTCTCGCAGGGCAAGGCGGAACGGACGCTCTGGGACGTGAAAGACCTGGACGAGTACCACGGCAAGGAGATCACCGTGACCCAAGCCATCACGGACAAGGCAATCGCCGAGATCGAGCGGGCGAAGAAGGACGGGAAGCCCTTCCTGCTGCACCTAGGGCACTTCGGGGTGCACACGCCCATCGAGCCGGCGAAGGATTTCGCAGCGGACTACGCTTCTACAAATTTTGCGCCCAAGGAGCGGGACTATGCGACGATGGTTGCGGATGTCGACCTAAGCATGGGGCGCATCCTCGAGGCCCTCGATCGTCTTGGCCTAGCCCAAAATACGGTCGTCATTTTCCTCTCGGACAATGGCGGGTTTGCCCATCGCGTCGGTGGCTACTTCCCGCGCAACCTGCCCCTACGCAGCGGCAAGGGCTCGGCCTACGAGGGCGGACTGCGCACACCTCTGATTGTCCGTTGGCCAGGTCTGGCGAAGCCAGGCTCGCTGGTGGAGGGCGTGGCCAGCATCGTTGACCTGATGCCAACCTTGGTCAATGCGGCTGGAGCCAAGGCACCGGAAGGAATCGACGGGCGCGACTTGGCCCCCTTGCTCAAGGGAGAGAAGACAGCCGACCGCGCCTTGGTCTGGTATTACCCGCACGTCTGGGGCATCAAGGGTCCTGGCATCGAGCCCCATGCCGCGATGCGCAGGGGGAACCTCAAGGTCGTACACTTTTTTGAGGGAGACGTAACCGAGCTCTACGATGTCGTCTCCGACCCTGGCGAAACCAAGGATTTGGCGAAGGCACAAAAGGAAGAGGCCGACCGAATGAAGGTCGACCTCCTGAAGGCGATCAAGGCCGGGGGACGTGAACTACCCCGCCGGCTCTGATCGGGGGCTCACTCCTTGCCGTTGGGCTCGCGGTGCCGCTTGACCTTGACCAGCCGGTGACGGCGGCGGAGGGAGCGGTCGAGCTTGTCCATGAGGAGGTCGATGGACTTGTAGAGATCCTCGGACTCAACCCGGACGACGATATCAGGCCCGGGGACCTCGATGCGCGCCTGAGCGGCAAACTCGGCGGCGTGGTCGCGGGCGCGGCCGTGCACGAGCTCGAAGAGGATGCGCTGGATCTTCGGGTTATGCCGGAAGAGGCGCTCGGCCTTCTCGTTGACATAGGCCTTGAGGGACTGGGTGAGGTCCATGTGGACCCCAGCGATGACGACGGATGCGTTGCTCATGTTGGTTTTTTGGGTTTGTTTAGGCACGCCCATGGAGCCGCGTCCCTTGCCCGAACGAACTATCCGCTTTCTTGCTGATTTTTCTTTCATCGTAGTAACAGGCGGTTCATCCGGGATTGGACGCGCCTTCCTTAGGCGCATCGATGAGTCTGTCCAAACCGCGCGGGTATGCAACGTATCCCGGTCGATTCCAGAGGGCTGGGTCCAGGGGCCAAATCGGGTACACCTGAGCGCTGATCTCTCGAAAGCCGCTGAGATCGAGGCAGTTGCGATGTCATTACGAAAACTGATGCACGGCTCGGGCAGGATACTGCTTGTGAATAACAGTGGCTTCGGGGCGTATGGGGAGTTTCCCGCGCCGGGACTGGCGCACACCTTGGGCATGGTAGATGTCAATGTCAGGGCCCCCGTCCATCTCACTGGCCTGCTCTGGCCGGATCTACTGGAGCGTGGGGGCATGGTGGCGAACGTAGCGTCCTTGGCGGGCTATCAACCCGTACCCTTGATGGCCACCTATGCTGCAACGAAGGCCTTCCTGCTGAACTGGAGCGTGGCTCTGGATACCGAGGGGCGTGGTCGAGGGGTGCGCAGTGTGGCGATCTGCCCTGGACCGGTATCGACCAACTTCTTCCGCGGGGCGGGCTTCAGCCAACCCACGGGCCTTCCCGGCCAAACAGCAATCGAGTGCGTTGATGAGGCACTGGCGGCGATGGCCGCCGGGAGACCTCAGGTGGTGACGGGTTGGTCCAACCGGCTTTTGTCGTGGTTTGGTGCGCGCTTACCAAAGCCCTGGGCGGCCTCACTGGGACTCCGGGCGATAGAGCGCAAGCTGGGGCGCAAGGCGGGCTGATCAGCGGGCGTCGCCGAGGAGCTCGCGGGCGTGGGCGAGGGCCGACTTGCTCGAGCGGTCGCCGAGCATGCGAGCGAGCTCAGCGAGGCGAGCGGACTTATCGCCGTCGACCGGATCGATGCGCACGGTGGTCGAGCTATCGTCCTGGTCTTTGGTCACGACGAGATGGCGATGCCCAAGGGCGGCCACCTGCGGTAGGTGGGTGACGCAGACAACTTGGTGGGCCTTGCCGAGAGCGGCGAGTTCTCGCCCTACTTGGGCGCCAACCTCGCCACCAACATTGGCATCGACCTCGTCGAAGACCAGCACGGGGGTGCGGTCGGCGGCGGCGAGGGTAGTCTTAAGGGCGAGCATGACGCGGGCGGCTTCACCGCTGGAGGCAATCTGGCTGAGCGGCAGGAGGTCTTGGCCGGCGTTGGGGCAAAAGAGGAAGCGAATCGCGCTGTCGCCGAGGGCGTTGAGCTCAGCATCGATGACCTCGGAACGGAAGTCGGCCTTGCGAAAGCCGAGGTGGCCGAGGAGGCGGCGGACGGAAGCGGAAAGCTCGAGCGAGGCGGCTTGGCGGGCCTTGCGGAGGCCCTTGGCCGCACTGCGGAGACGAACCTCGGCAGCATCGGCCTCGGCTTGGAGTTCGGCGACTTGGGCCTCGGCGCCTTCGCTGCCAGCGAGGCGCGCGGCGAGGGCCTCGCGCTTGGCGCGGACGGAGGCGGCATCGGGGCCGTAGCGGCGGCGGAGGTCGAGCCAGGCGTTCATGCGGCGCTCAAGGCTGGCCGGGACGCCGCCACCGCCGAGTTGGCGGGCGGCGCGGGCGACATCGGCGCGGATGTCTTCGGCTTCAGCAGCGAGTGACTCCAGGCGGGTACGAGCCTCGGTGAGGGAAGAGTCGATAGCGGAGGCTTCGCCGACAGCCTTGAGCAGGCGAGGGAAGGCAGAACCGACTCCGCGGCCTCCGAGATCACCGTCGATCTGGGCGAGGAGGCCGAGTAACTCTTGGGCGCGCGAGGCGACGGCGTGGTCGCGCTCGAGGGTGGCGACGGCGTCGTCGGCGAGATCGAGCCCCTCAAACTTCTCGAGCTGGGAGCGAACGAAGGTGGCCTCGTCTTCGGACAGGCGCTCGGCGGAGCGCAAGGCGTCCATACGCTGGTGGATGCCTCGCCAGGCGGCGTGCTGCTCGGCGAAGGCAGCGAGCGCGGAGGCGTGAGGGGCGCCGGCATGGGCATCGAGCCAGCGGAGCTGGACGGCCTCGCGCATGAGGCGCTGGGGCTCGCCGGGGCCATGGAAGTCGATCCAGCGCTCACCGAGCCGGGCGAGTTGGGCGAGAGTGGCGGCACCGCCATTGACAGTGACACGGCCTGCTTGAGTGGCGGAGACGGTGCGCTTGAGGAGGAGGAGTCCGTCGTCGCAGGGGGGCAGGTCGAGCTCGCGCAGGAGTGCATCGAGCTCTGGATCGGCTAGCTCGAGTTCGGCCTCGACGACCGTGGCCTCCGCGCCCTTGCGAACAACGGACTTGGGCGCCCGATTACCAGCGAGAAGGGAGAGGGCCCCGAGGAGCACGGACTTACCGGCACCGGTCTCGCCGGTGACGACGGTGAAGCCGGCGCCGAGCTCCAGCTCGGCACGGTCCATTAGGGCGAGGTCGCGGATGACGAGGCGGCGGATCATGCGAGTGTGGGGCGGTCTCCGAGGAGGGCGGAACCGACGCGGATGCAGGTAGAACCGGCAAGGACGGCGGGCTCGAGGTCGCCGCTCATCCCCATGGAGAGCTCGGGAAGGGCAACGCCGAAGCTGGCGGAGAGTGCGTCGCGGCAGACGCGCAGGTTGTCGAAGGCACGACGAGCGACATCAGGGTCGTCGCTCAAAGGGGCGACGGCCATCAGGCCCTCGACGCGGAGCGAGGTGGCGGCGAGAGCGGCCTCGAGCAAAGCGGGGGCGGCCTCGAGGTCGCAGCCGAACTTTGCGGGGTCGTGGCCGGAGTTGACCTGGAGGAGGATGGGAAGGAGTTTGCCTTGCTCGACGGCGAAGCGACCGAGGCGCTCAGCGAGGGAGGAACTATCGACGGACTGGATGCGGTCGAAGGTGGTGACAGCGAGTTTGGCCTTGTTGGACTGCAGATGGCCGATCAATTCCCAGCGAAGGCTGGCAGGGGCGGCGGCGCGCTTCTCGGCGGCCTCCTGGACGCGATTCTCGGCGACGGCGGGAAAGCCGAAGCGGGCGGCGTGGAGGGCGGCCTCGACCGGATGGGTCTTGGTCACGGGCAGGATACGGACGGTGGAGGGGTCGCGGCTAGCAATTTGGCAGGCCGCGGAGACGCGGGCGACCAGGGCTTGGGCGTTGGCTTCGAACTCCGCATAGGTGACCATCTGTTTACTATCATCTCCCGGCGGATAAAGGTGTCAAATCCAAGGATAAGGAAGGTCTTTGATTAGGTCGTCTTACCTTGAAGGGTAGTGCTATTAGGAGTATTAATCAGTCATGCACATCGAAAACTTCAAGATATTCAACGACCTGGTGGATAATCGGAGCTTCTCGAAGGCAGCGCGCCTTAACGGCATCACGCAGTCGGCGGTGAGCCAACAATTGAGGGCAATGGAGAGGCATTTCAACGTGCTGATTGTCGACCGGGGTCAGAAGCAGTTCTCGCTGACGCGCGAGGGCCAGCGCCTGCACGAGGCAGCGCGGGAGATTCTCTCCCACTACGAGAGCGCGCGGGGCGAGCTCCAGGAGATGCGCAAGGTGGTCAGCGGCAATATCCATGTCTCGACCATTGTCTCGATCGGCTTGCACGAGTTTCCGCCGTACCAGAAGCGCTTCATCCAGGAATTCCCGCACGTCAATGTGCGGGTCGAGTACCGTCGATCCAATCTAGTCTATGAGGATGTGCTGACTAATGCGGTGGACATCGGGCTGGTCGCCTTTCCGCAGAAGCACCGGCAGTTGGACATCATCCCCTTCATGGAGGACCAGCTGGTGCCGATTTGCTCGCCGAAACACCCGCTGGCCAAGCAGGGCGAGATTGTGTTAGCCGACCTCGAGGGCTGCAAGTTCATCGGCTTCGACCAAGACATCCCGACGCGTAAGGCGCTGGATGCCTTCTTCCGCGAACAGCGCATCGAGTTGGAGCCAACGATGGAGTTCGACAACATCGAGACAATCAAGCGCGCGGTGGAGGTAGACGCCGGGGTGGCGCTCGTGCCCGAGGACACCATTCGCCAGGAGGTCGAGCAGGGTTCGCTGATCAAGCTGCGCATGCGTGACCGAAGGATTGCACGACCCCTCGCCATCATTCACCGCAAGGGTCGCGTGCTTTCGCCCGCACTCAAGCGCTTGATCGCGCTATTGACGTCGGGCAAGGCTTGAGCATCAGGCCACTCGCAGGCGCGAGGCACGCGCGAGGGTAAAGGCTGGTAGGGAGGCCCCGAGAAGGAGGCCGCCACCGCACCAAGCGAGGGCGGAGGAGAGGTCTACCGAGTGTAGGCAGCTCCAGGCAGCGCCCCAGCAAACAAGGGCTCCGAGGAGAGGCTCGGGGCGTCGGCGCAGGGCGGCGTGCACGAGGCCGTGGAGCCCAGCGAGGCCGAGCGCAGCGGCGCCGAGCGCGGCAGGACCGAGGAGGCCGAGGGCAAGGCTGGCATGGGTGGCGCCAAGTAGGAGGACAGCGAGGCCTGCGAGCAAGGCCGTGGCGACGCGGCTGTTGACTGGTACGACGCGTAGGTCCTCGCGGTGCGCGCGCAGGTAGAGAAAGGAGGCGAAACAGGCGAGGGTGAGGGAGCAGGCCCAGACGTAGATCCAGCCGTCGATGGGGAGGTTCCAGCGCTCGATAGCCGCCTGCAGGAGACAGCACTTGGCGAGGAGGAGCGCCCAGAGCGCGTGAAGTCGGTCAAGGACGAAGGTCTCGCGATGGGCGCGCTCGAGCGAGAGGTTGAGTTCGGCATCAGCTCGCGAGGGTAGCGCGGGGGAAGGGACGGTGGACATGTCAGTCGCGCCAGAGGCGGAGGCGCTGGATGGAGGCGACGGTGCGCGGGTCGAGCTCGGACTCCCAACCGGGCTGACCGGACTGGATGCGGGCGACGAGCGTGCGTGGCTGGCAGGCGAGGGCGGCGGGGTCGCAATCGGGCAGGGCGGCGAGACAGCGGTTGGCCTTGAGGTACTCGAGGAGGCTGGCTACCTCAGGACGCAGGCGGAGAGTCTCGAGGGTCACTACGGTATCGGTGGGGACGGTGTGTCCCTCGGGGAAGCAGACGCGGCGGGCGACGGGATCTTCGTAGAGGCGGTTGAGCTGGGCGCCGGCCATCGGGTAGATGAGGAGGCGTACACCGGCCTTGAAGAGACGCCCCAGGGCCTCGAGCAGCCCCCCTTCGAGCATGCTGTAGTTCTCCGTGTTAAGGATCTCGACGAGGTTGTTGATGCCAGCGACGAGGGTGACGGTGCCTGGCGTGTGGCGGCGAAGGTAGCCGGGCAGGCGGTAGTAGCCGCGGTAGCGGGAGATGAGGACGGGGATGCCGAGCTCGTTGGCGAGGCGGGCGCGGATGACAACGTCGGACTCGGGAGTAGGGTCGTCACGCAGGCTGATTTCTAGGAGGCGAAGGGTATCGGGCTTACCGACGAGGCGGGCCCCGCGTTCGAGCATGTCGAGGTTGACCTTGGAAACGGGGCGGAGGGAGCCGCGAGCGAGAAGGATGTCCTTGTGATGAAAGAATTCGCTAGGAACCTGAGGCTCGCCGTCTGGCCCGAAGAGAACGGCGTCGGTCAGGCCGAGGCGTACAAGGCGGATGGCGGCTTGAGCGGGATCGATGTGGGCGACGGCGGGGCCAGCGAGGTGGAACCAATCGACCTCGACGCGCTCGGGGCCGACGCCTTCGAGGAGGGACTGAAGGAAGGTATCGGCGTCGGCAAGGTCATGGAGCGCGGCATGGATGAGGTTAACACCGACGAGACCGATGGCGTCCTGCTGGCGCGCGGAGGTGCGATCCCAGAGACGAAGGTGTAGTTGGATATCGGATGGCTTCGCTCCTGGCTCATGCTGGAAGCGAAGGCCAAGCCAGCAGTGCCCCTGCCCTTGCCCGTCGCGCGGGGTCGTGGCGACGGTGTCGGCGAGCACGAAGAAACGGGTGGTGGCGCCACGTTCAGCAGCGAGCCGGTCGACGAGGAGGGCGAACTCGTGGTCGAGCATGTGCACGAGGCGCTCGCGCGAGACATAGCGAGCGGGGTGACCGTAGATGGCGTCGCTGATACGCATGTCGTAAGCCGACATACTCTTGGCCACGGTGCCCGAGGCCCCCCCGGCCTTGAAGAAATGTCGAACAACCTCCTGGCCGGCACCAATTTCGGCGAAGGTACCATAGAGGGAGCGGTCAAGGTTGATGCCCAGGGCCCGTTGTTCGGCTAGGCGGCCGTGGGCGGGATCGGTTTCCGGGCTTTCGGACATGATTCTGGAGGCTATGAACAGGACGGCTTCTGGCAAATGGGTTTGTCCTTGGGCGGCAAATGAGTGGAATAGGGTCATGAAAGACTTCCTGAAGGGTATCCTCGCCTCGGCCTTGGGATTCGGGCTGGCCATCGCTGCCGGGATGGTGGCCTTACTTGTCCTGATCATCGCGCTCGCTTCCGGCGGCGGAGGCACAGAAGGACGTCCTACCAAGGTCCTGCCGGGCAGCTTCCTCGTCATCGGCAACGGCCTTACCGTGACCGATGCGCCTGACGATGGCACGGTGGGTCTGGGTGACCTGCTCGGAGGGGGAGACGGAGCGTCTGTCGACCTCTGGCGCGCGCTCGAGGCAATCGACCTTGCGGCCAAGGATAAAGCCATCACCGGGATCCTGCTCGCGGACGGACTGAATGCAGGCCTAGCGACGCGGAATGAAATCCGCCAAGCGCTGCTGGCCTTCGCCAAGCAGGGCAAGCCAGTGGTGGCCTGGATGGAGGCTCCTCGGGTGGGCGACTATTGGATGGCCACGGCTGGAACCACTGTGGTGATCCATCCCGCGGGAGACCTGACCTTCGCAGGCCTGGCCTCGTACTCGAGCTACATGGGGGCTACCCTCCGCCAACTCGGTATCGGCGTGCAGGTGATCAAGGTCGGTCAATTCAAGTCGGCGGTCGAGCCCTTCACCGAGGAGGCCATGAGCGCCCCTGCTCGACTACAACTCCAGCAGCTACTCGACGAAATCTGGGCAAGGATTGTCGCCGACGTGGCCAAGTCGCGCTCGCTGGGCGCGCCCCGCCTGCGCGACCTCGCGGCCAAGCCAGGCCACTTCTCCGCGACCAAGGCTCTCGAGCTGAAACTGGTGGATAAGGTGATGCACCGCGACGAGTTGGTGTCCTTCTTAGTCGAGGCGGGGGCGACGGAGGACAATGGCTCCTTCCGGCAGATCCCCCTTTCATCCTATGCGTCGAAAGTTCGCCTGCCAAAGGGCTCCGGCGACAAGCTCGTCGTGGTCTATGCCGAGGGCGAGATTGTCGACGGGTTGGGCGGACCCGACAGCGTGGGCGGGGACCGCATCGCGTCCATCATCCGGCAACTACGCAACGACGACGAGGTCAAGGCGGTCGTCCTCCGCGTGAACAGCCCCGGAGGCTCGGCTTACGCCTCCGAAGTCATGCACCGCGAACTTGAGTTGCTACGAGGTAAGGGCATCCCGCTGGTTATCTCGATGGGCGATACCGCCGCAAGCGGTGGCTATTACATCGCAGCTCCTGGCAACACTATCATGGCCGACCCGCTAAGCATCACGGGTTCGATTGGGGTCTTCGGCCTGCACTTCAACTATGGCGAACTGGCGGGGCGCTTCGCCCTCGGCACGGACGGCGTGAAGACGGCGCCCTACGCCGACCTACTCGAGATGCACCGGCCTGCAACGGAGCAGGAGCTGGCCATTGTCCAGTCCTCGGTAGACACCATCTACGAGAACTTCCTCGGCGTCGTGGCCCGCGGCCGCACCCTCGAGCGGGACGCGGTGCACGAGGTCGCCCAGGGGCGCGTCTGGTCGGGCGCCCGCGCCCGACAACTCAAGCTGGTCGACCAGTTGGGCGGGCTACGCGATGCCATCGCCCTCGCGAGGGAGAAGGCAGGAGGCAATCAGCTGGCCATCGTGCAAGTGCCCTCGCTAGGGGAGAACCGTCGTAGCCTGTTGGAAACCCTGCTCGAGGAAAGCGAGCCAGCACCCGTCTTCGCTTCGGCCACGGGAGACCCGGTGATCCGGGAGCTCCGCGCGAAGTGGCGCTCGCTCCGGTCCATCCGCAGCCTGAATGACCGCCGCGGCATCTACCTGATCGGGCCGGTGGGCGTGGAGGCCCGCTAAGCCGTCTAGCGAGGAGGGTAGCGTCGCTCGACCTCGGGGAGGAGAGCTTTCAGGCGCTCGACGCGCGTGCTATCGGAGGGATGGGTCGAGAGGAACTCGGGGACTGAGGAGCCAGCCTCGCGGCCGAATCGGCGCCAGAACGAGATAGCGGCGGCGGGACGGTAGCCGGCGCGAGCCATGTAGAAGAGGCCAAGGTGGTCGGCCTCGGACTCGTGATGGCGGCTGTAGGGGAGGATGACGCCTAGGCTAGCGGCGGCTCCGTAGATGATGAGTGCCTGCTCGCGGCGCTCGGGGGAATCGTCGCGCAAAGATTGGTCGAGAGCAACGGCACCCAATCCAGCCACAAGGGCGTGGGAGAGGCGCTCGTTGCCATGTCGACAGACGACATGGGCGACCTCGTGGCCGATGATGACAGCGATCTCGTCATCGGAGGTGGCGATGCGGAACATGCCAGAGTGGAAGCCGATGCGTCCGCCCGGCATGGCGAAGGCGTTAGGCGACTCATCGGCGATGACAGCGATGTCCCAAGCCGACGGCGGGGGCAGCGTGGGGTCGCCGAAGTCGGGGTCCGTGCGAGCGGCCTCAATGATGCGATGGGCGATAACCTTGAGTCGGTTCTGGGCTGCCTTGTCCTTGGAGCGGGGCATCTCCGCGAAGGCGTCACTAGCCTCGGACGAGAGAAGGGATTCGCCGACGAGGTTCAGTTGCATGCGCCCGCTGCCTGGCACGGTGCGGCAGGCGGAAAGCCCGAGGGCGAGCAGCAGGACGAATCCCGCGCGGAGGGTCATGCCTTGGGGGGAGGTTCCGCGGCGGTCGCAGCGGTAGGCGCGGCGAGGGTCTCAGGGGCGCCGTAGTACTTCTTGTAGGACTCGTCGTAACTATCGGTGTAGAAGGAAGCCATGCGGGTGACCATCGAGTTGAGGATGGCACCGACGACGGGGACGCCAGACTCGCGGAGGCGGGCGATACAGGAGAGCGCGTTGCGCTTCTTCACCAAATTGAAGCGGACGACGTAGATGACGCCATCGGCCTTGGGCACGAGGTGGAGAGCGTCGGAGACAGCGCCGAGAGGAGGGGTGTCGATGAAGATCCGGTCGTAGCGACCGCGGAGCTCGGTAATCATCTCCGCGAAGCGGGGGCTGTTGATGACCTGGGTGGGGTTCTTGCAAATGCTGCCCACCGGGAAGACGTCGAGGCCTGGCTCTAGGTCGCGGATAATGGCCTGCTCGAGCGTGAGGGTGTCGTTGAAGTACTGGCTGACGCCAACTTCGGAGTCGATGCCGACGGAGGCCGCGACATTAGGCAGGCGCAAGTCAGCGTCGATGACCAGGACCTTCTCGCCGTGCTGGGCAAAGGTGAGGGCGAGGTTGGTCGTGACGAAGGTCTTACCCTCGCCTGGTCGGGTGGAGGTGAGGATAATCACCTTAGCCCCGGCGGCGGCTGGGTTGATCTTCATCACCGAGTGGATGGCGCGGAGGGACTCGACCGCCATGCGATCCTTGCCCTGTCGAGCGAGGAGTGATCGGTCAGGGCCGAAGGTCTGGCGGACGCGGGGAAGCGTGCCGAGGAGGGGCAGGCCGAGGCCGCCTTCGATGTCGGATGCCGACTTGATACGGTCGTCCATCACCCCGAGGAGGATGACGAGGCCGACGCCGAAGGCGACGCCGAGTCCGAGGCCGATGAAGACGTTGAGGTAGTAGTTTTTATTGATCGGGCGATCAGAGACGCTCGGGCTGTCGAGGATACGGACGGAAGTCGAGGTACCGGTGGTGGAGGTACGGAGCTTAGCGTCCTCGTAACTGAGTTTGAGGCGGTTGAGGAATTCCTCACCGAGACGGATGTCCTTTTCGATGCGCTCGAGCTCAACATTGGCGTTCTGCAGTCGGGCAATCTCGGTCTCCTTGGCCTGGAGAGCGCGCTCGACCGAGACCATGCGCTGTTGGCTGGTGGTGCGGAGGCCGTCGATACGGCTGACCGCTTGGTCAATGGCGAGGCTAAGCTCCTTGCGGACGGCCTCAGCCTGCTCGCGCGTGATGCGGAGAGTCGGATGACTCTCGGTATACTTCTCGACCATGGTCTGCAGGGTCACTTCGAGCTCGGTCCTTCGGTTGGAGAGGAGGGTGACGCGGTCGTCCGCGCGGACCATGGGGATAAGCAGGATGTCCTTGGAGGCGGCGCGATTCTCTTGGATTTGCTGCCAGACGATGGCGAGTTCATCGATCTGCTTACGGACTTCCTCACGGTCGCGGACGAGGCTGGCGCGCTCGGAGCCGAGGGTATTGGTGTCGCGCGCGATGGAGAGCATCTTCTCCCTCTGCACGAGCTCATTCTTTTCGCGATAGAGGCGGTTAAGGCGCTCCTCGAGGGACTCGATTTCAACTCGGGCCTTCTCGACCAAGGGATTGGTGACGGTGAGTCGTTCGTCCTCGCTGTTCTTCTGGATGGCCTCGCAGAAGAGGCGGGCGACTTGGCGGGCGAGGTCGCGATCGGGATGGGTGAACTGGACGTTGACCACGAGGGTCGCGCGCTGAGGGCCGACCGCACGCTGGCGACCGAAGACCTCCTGGGAGGTGAGCGGGCCAGTGAAGATGTTGCCACCCTGGTAGGGCTCGAGCACGGCCTTGCGCTCTCCGGCGGTGAGGCGCCGCTCGACGGACTCGATGATGGCCCCGCTCTTCATGACTTCGACGGCAGTGTTGAAGTCCTCCGTGGACATGATGGCATAAATCTCCTCGCCTGCACCGCGGCCGGAGATGTTGGGGGCGAATTTGTAGACACGCAGGCGACCATTGGCCTGATACTCGGGGGTGGCGTTGACCGTGTAGATGAGTGCGGCGGTGACGAAGACGAGGATGGAGAGGACGAGGTACCACATCCGCTCCCGCACCATCATCAGGTAATTGGAGAGGGGGTTGGCGGACTGGCCGTAGCCATAGCCGTAGCCCGCGTACTGCCCGTAGCCGGCATACTGTCCGCCGTAGCCGCCGCCCACGCCGCCGTAGCCGCCGTAGCCGCTGTTTCCGTAACCGTAGTCCTTTCCGGGGTTGGTTGAGGCCATGGGTATCTTAGATGCGGCTCTCGCGGACGAAGATCTGGTCGTCGTCCTCGAGGGGGATGTCGGGGGATTCACCGAGGTCGATCCGACGGACGTCGATCTCCTGGGTACGGATCGAGCCGTCGGGCTGCTTGCGGCGGAGGACGACGGCGGAGCGATTGCCGCCACGGAGGATGCCGCCGGCGGAGGCGAGAGCCTTCTTTAGGGTGAGGTTTTCCTCAGGAGGGATGGCCACGGGACCCGTGCGGCCAACGGAACCGTCGATATAAACCCGGCGCTCGGCGTAGCCGCGGATTTCGACCGTGACGACGGGGGACTTGAAGAACTTAGCGAAGCGGGCGGCGATGGCAGCCTGAGCCTCGGTCATGGTGAGACCGGCGACCTTGATCAAGCTGTCCTGGCCGAGGAAGGGCACGTCGATAGTGCCGTCGGGGTTGATGCGCCGCTCGACGAAGGTTTCGTTCTCATTGAGCACGCCAACGCGCACAAAGTCTCTCGCGCGGAGGCGGTAGGAGACCAGCTCCGAGGAGGCAAGGGAGCCGGGCTCAGGCGCAGGCAGGGTGGAGGTCTCGCCCTCTGGGCTGACGCAGGCCGAGAGAGAGAGGGCGAGAAGGAAGGTAAATGCTCGGACAGGCATGGAGAAAGGGATGGCTAGGCGCCCCCCCGGGGCTACCCACGTTCACCAGCGAAGGGAGGCCTCGAGGCTGACCCGGTTGATATTGTAACTGTTCGGGTCGATGGTGCGGCTGAAGGAGTAGTTGGCACCAAAGGTCCAATGATCGTCAGGGCTGTAGTTCGTGCCAAGAGAGACGCCAAACGAGCGGACATCGGTGCTGGAGTTGACTGCGGTCGGGTTGAGGGGATTGTTCAGGGAATCAATCGAGGAGTCGCGGTAATTTAGGCCGAAGGAACTGCGCCAAGCCTGGCTGTTGGCAAGGTTGAGTCCGTAGCTGAGGCGGAAGGACTCGCTAATCCCGCCGTTGGCGGCAGTGCCAGCCTCCATGCCGATACTGAGAGACTGGTCGAGCTTCTCAGTGATGGAGTGGGTCAGGCTGAGGGTGTAGGAGGGAGAGTCCGAGGAGGTGGAGGAGAAGTCGTACTCGGTGCTCTGGAGACCTGCCTTGAACTCTCCTTGGAGCTTCTCGGTGGGCTGGTAACTAAGGTTGAGGCCGTAGAAGCTGCGATCGTAGGACCAGCGATAGGCGCCGGTGTTGGAGTCGTGGATATCGGTCGTACCGAAATCGAAGGAGAAGCCGGCGACGACCTTCTCAGAGTACTTGAAGCGGAGGTCGATAGGGAGGGCGAAGGACTTCGCGTTAGTCAAGCTGCTGGACAGGTCTTGGTCGTAGTAGCGGATGGCGCTGTCGCGGACGCCTACCGTGGCGGAGAACTTCTCGGTGAAGCCGTAGGTGACCGACAAGATGCGGGAGGCAGCCGACTGGCGAACGAGAGTGGCGAACTCGGTGAAGGCCTGGAGCTCGGCATTGTTGCGGGCGGTCTCGGCGTAGGAGGCGCCGACGGAGACGAGGAGCGGGCCGCCGCCATCGTAATTGGTGGAGAAGGCGAAGGCGTCCTGCTCGTCGTCGAGCTGGCGCAACTCGCTGTCGAGGTAGTCAACGAAGGTACGACCGAACGTCAGCGAGGCGGAGAGGGGAAGATCCTTGCCATACTGGAAGTCGAGCCCCGGGGTAAACTCGAGGCTGAGGGCCGAGTCGGGCAGGAGACCGGAGGTGCTGCGATAGAAGAGGTTATCGGTGAACTCTGACTTAGCCTTGGCAGTGAAGTGGACGTCCAACTCGGAGCCGATACGAAGGAGGGGGGAATGAGGGACCCAGTCAGCACGGAGGAGGCTAGCAG
>JBFZFD010000091.1:0-5277 GCA_041306485.1 Opitutia bacterium
AACAAAAGACCCCGCTGTCGCGGGGTCTTTAGAGGGCTTGAGGGAGTTCCTCAGACCTTGGTGACCAGACCGGCCTTGATGGCCTTAACCGCAACCCAGATACGCTTGATCTCTCCGCTAGGGAGCTTGACCCGGATGCGCTGGAGGTTGGGCTTGAAGGTGCGCTTGGTCTGCTTGACGAGCTGCAGGCCGATGCCACCGCTCTTCTTGGACTGACCCTTGTGAATGATGCGGCGGCCCTTGACAGGGCGCTTACCGGTGATGGCGCAGATACGGGACATGGCGAACCTTGGTTTGGAAGGGTTGAATGAGCAGGCGGTGGCGGGGATGGCAAGGGGAAAACCTCAGGGGGCTACCCTGAGTGAATTAGAAGGCACTTTCGGCGCTGGACACCGCCATGTTGGGACGTTTTCTCGACCTCTCGCCATGCGCTGGACCCAGTTGCCCGACACTCCCAACGCCCCCGGCGTTGGTGGAGCCTTTGCCGGAGCCCATGGGGACATTCTGCTTGTCGCAGGTGGCTCCAACTTCCCTGACAAGCCTTTCTGGGAGGGAGGTGCGAAGGCCTGGCACGACACCGTCTATGCGCTGAAGCCGAAAGGTAAGGTCTGGAAGAAAGTCGGCAAGTTGCCCAAGCCCCTCGCCTATGGCGTCTCGATTGGCATTCGCCAAGGACTCCTCTGCATTGGCGGGGCTGATGCACTTCGTCATTACGCCGACTGCCACATCCTCTCGCTGTCGGAAGACGGCGACCTGCGCACCGATTCATTCCCTGAGTTGCCGCGCCCCCTTGCCTATGCGGCTGGCGCGCTGGTGGGCAGCAAGGTGATTGTGGCCGGCGGCACGGAACGTCCCGACGCCACTGCTTCGTCTTCGGCGGCCTACGCCATCGACTTGGCCAACCTCAACGCTGGCTGGAAGGAACTTCCGCTGTGGGCAGGGTCGGGCAGGCTGCTCGCACAGGCTGCTGGCACCAAGGACACTTTCTTCCTGATAGGGGGCGTCGCTCTCAAGCCCGGCCCCAAGGGCACGGAGCGAGAGCATCTCTCTGACTGCCATGCCTTCCGCCTTGGCAAGGAATGGCGCCGTATCGCAGACCTTCCCCGGCCAATCGCTGCCGCCGCCACGCCTTGTCCCGTGGTCGGGCCGATCATCGCCCTCATTGGCGGAGACGATGGCTCGCTCAACGGCAAGCAGGACCCGGCGACGCACCCTGGTTTTAGCAAGGGCATCCTAACTTACGACACACAGTTCGATGCTTGGGCAGAGTCCGGCGAGGCCCCCATCGGGCGCGTCACCCTGCCCTGCGCGCGCTGGAACGGCGGTTTCGTGCTGGTAAACGGGGAGACCAGCCCGGCATGCCGCTCGAAGGAAGCCTGGCACGCGACGGCCTGAGGGATTGGTCGCAAAGTTGACCAGAGTTAGTTGAGGAAATGAAGTTGTCGGAGGGGCGCGGCTCGACTGGAGTATTCCCGTCCTGATTTCATGCATCCTTTTGTCATCGAAGGCATCTGTGCCGCCACCCACACGCCCTTCCATGACGATGGTTCGCTCAACCTGACGGCGGTCGAGCGGCAGAGGGACCATCTTCTGTCACGTGGCGTCACCCAGGTGTTCATCGGAGGCAGCACGGGGGAGAGTCACTCGGTCTCCACCGCCGAGCGGCGCGCGCTGGCCGAGCGCTGGGCGGCTGCGGCCAAGGGCACGGCCCTCCGGGTGATTGTCCATGTCGGCTCCAATAACCTCTCCGACGCGGCCGAGCTGGCCGCCCACGCTCAGGGCACCGGTGCCGCGGCGGTCTCGATGCTGGCGCCTTCCTACTTCAAACCGCGGTCACTCGCCGACCTAGTAAGTTGCTGCGCCAAGGTGGCCTCGGCAGCCCCTGCCCTGCCCTTCTACTACTACGACATCCCGGTGCTGACGGGCGTGAACTTCTCCATGGAGGAGTTTCTCAACACGGCGCCGGCCGCCATCCCCAACCTGGCCGGTATCAAGTACACCAACCCCGACCTGATGGCCTTCCAGCTGGCGCTGCGCGCAGGCGGCGGGAAGTTCGACCTGCCCTGGGGCTGCGATGAGTTCTACTTGGCGGCGCTTGCTCTTGGGGCAAAGGGCGCGGTGGGTAGCACCTTCAACTTCGCACCGGGCGTCTACCAGCGCTTGCAGAAGGCCTACGCGGCTGGCGACATGGCCACGGCACGAGCCGAGCAGTTCCGATCGGTGCAACTCGTCCAAGTGGTAGCGCGCCGCGGCTACATGGGCTGCGCCAAGGCATTGATGGGGCACCTCGGAGTACCCGTTGGGCCGGCCCGCCTGCCCAACGCCAACCCCGACGCCGCGGGCGTGAAGGCGATGCTGGGCGAACTCGAGGCCATCGGCTATTTCGACTGGAGGGACTGAACGATGGGGCGCATCCTCCTCACCCTGCTCTGTGCATCCGTCAGCGCACTTGCGGCGCAGGAATCGTCGGACCTGGTTAAGCTGAGAGCCCGGATGGCCGCCAAGGAGCCGGTGACGTGGCTATTCACCGGCGACAGCATCACGCACGGCGCCCTACACACCAAGGGCTGGCGGGGGTTCGCGGAGATTTTCGCCGAGCGGGTCCGCTTCGAGGCGCGCCGACCGCGGGATATCGTGATCAACACTGGTATCAGCGGCGACACCACTGCGGGGCTGATGCCCGACCTAGAATGGCGAGTGCTGCGTTTCAAGCCGGACGTGGTCTTCGTGATGTTTGGGATGAACGATTGCGTAAAGGGGCCGGACCTAGCGGGCTACGAAGCGAACCTACGCGCAATGATCGCCGCGGTCCGCAGCCAAGGCGGCATCCCGGTGATGATGCGAGTCAACCCGGCAGTCCCCGGCTCGCCCCGGGAAAAGGTCGTGGCCAAGCTGGGCTCGTACATGGAGGCGGCCGACAAGGTCGCGAGGGACGAGAAGCTGATTCTGGTCGACCACTACGGCGACTGGAACCGGGACCCCAAGGCGATCCGGGCGATGATGAACGACGACATCCACCCGAACGCCCTCGGGCACCAAGAGATGGCCATCCGCATCTTGAAGGCGGTCGGGCTGCACGACCCCGGAACCTTTACTGGTAAGTTATCTGCGCCAGCCCAGGGCGGGCGCTAAGGCGGAACCCGCCTGCACCGCGGCTTACTAGGTGTCAGTCCCTCTCACAATGATACGCCTCCTCCCCCTCCTCGCCCTCTGCCTGGCTACCTGCGTCGGTGCTGGACCCTCCGAATCCTCGGTGGTCTTCAAGGCCAAGGAGACGAGCACACACCCGAGCATCCGTATCCCCGCCCTGCTGCACACGTCCAAGGGGACCCTCATTGCGGTCGCGGAGGGACGCGATGCGCCGACCGACCAAGCGAGCAACGACCTCCTGGTGCGCACCTCGACCAACGGCGGCAAGACTTGGACGAAGTCCGACATCGCCCTGGAGCTGGGCAAGGACTGCATCAACAACCCCTGCCTCGTCCAGGAGGCCAAGTCGGGCAGAATCTTTCTCTTCTACCAGGTCTTCCCCGCGGGCATGAAGGAGTTCGGCGGACTGACCCCAGGGCCGAAGGGCGAGACCACTATCGCCTATATCACCTCGGACAATGACGGCCGCTCCTGGTCGAAGCCGGTGAATGTGACTGCGGCACTGAAGCCGGAGATTGCCACGACTACGGCTTCCGGGCCGGGCATCGGCATCCAGCTCACGAAGGGGCCGAAGGCTGGTCGCCTAATTATCCCCTTCAACTCCCAAGGGCCCAAGGGGAGCTTTGTTAACTGGGTGGCCTACTCGGACGACGCTGGCCGGACATGGAAGCGCGGAGCAAACGTACCCCAAGAGGGCATGCAGTTGAACGAGGTGCAGGTCAGCGAGACGGCTGACGGCGGCCTCTACCTCAACTCGCGTCAGTGGAAGGGTACGGGCGGGCGCAAGGCCTCTTGGTCGTCGGACGGTGGTGAGACGTGGACGTCGGCCATCGAGGATAAATCTTTGCCCGAGCCGGTCTGTCAGGGATCGCTCATTTCCTTCCAAGATGGTGCCCGCCATATCACCCTGTTCCTGAACCCGGCGGGCCCGAAGCGGGCCAATGGGACGCTCCGGATGTCACTCGACGGCGGTAAGACTTGGGCCAAGTCCCGTCTCCTCGTGCCGGGGCCTTTCGCCTATAGCTCGATGGCCAGGCTCAAGGACGGTCGTATCGGCGTACTCTACGAACCCAATAGCAACTTCGAGATTCAGTACCTCACCGTCGACCTGAAGTGGCTGGAGGAAGGATACTGAGGAGACCAAGGGCACTAAGGAGACCAAGGATACTAAGGAGGCTAAGGGCACTAAGGAGACCGAGGAGACTGAGGATACCGAGGGTAACGAACTGAGCGAGTTGTGCGACCGGTCACCTGTCACCGGTCACCGATTGTGTTTTGTTTTGATCTGAGCCCCTGGCCCCTGGGACCATGATAGCAAGAGAGGTCACGACGTGGTCGTGCCCCTACCCGAGGCAGCGGCACGGGAGGTCACGACGTGGTCGTGCCCCTACCCAAGGCAGGGCTGGGTGCCTTGGGGAGATGTCCCTTACCAAAAAGAAATAAGGGTACAGGGGGCTTGGCCTAACCTCACTCGTAGCGTCCCTCGAGGAGCTGCCAGCAGACGTATTTTTGGCGGGGCATGTGGAAGGGACCCTTCCACATATTACCCTTAAGCTCGGAGGTGGGCTGGCCGGCGCGGTCGAGGTAGCCGTACCACTCGCCATGCACGCGATCGGGGAAATGGGCGTATGACCAGTCGTGGACCTGACGGTGCATCTCGGCGTACTTGGCGTCGCCGGTGTGAATATGGGCAAGGAGGGTGGCGATGATGGCCTCATTATGGGGCCACCAGAACTTCATGAAGTGCCAATACTCTTGGATGGGTTTGTCGTGGAGGTCGGTGAAGTAGAGCAAGCCGCCGTGCGTCTTATCCCACCCGCGAGCCCACATCCAGTCGAGCATGTCGAGAGAGGCCTTGGCGTGGTCCTTGTTGCCGGTGCGACGGGCCTCACGGAGGATGAACCAGGCGGCCTCGATGGCGTGGCCGGGATTGAGGAGGCGTCCATCGAAATGGTCGTCGTAGACCTCGCCAGCGGGACCGACCATCTCGAGGACAGCCTTGAGGTCGGGCTTCACGAAGAAGGTGAGGATCTCGTGGATGGCGGTGTCGGCCCAATGGGAGAGGGTCTTGCCGCGCACGAGGACGTCACCTAGGCAGGCCCGCATGTCTTGGGCGGTGACTAGGGT
>JBFZFD010000092.1:0-3938 GCA_041306485.1 Opitutia bacterium
CCCCTTCCCTCTCCCCCTTTCGTTTCTCCTTACACTCGCACCCCGCTCCTCGCTCCTCGCTCCCCTCTCCCCCATGCCCAACCTAACCGAAGCCCGCGCCCTCTACGACCTGCCGCTCAACACGCTCATCTTCCGTGCGCAGCAGGTCCATCAGGCGCATCAGGACCCCGCCGGCGTGCAGCTCTGCACCCTTAAGTCCATCAAGACCGGCGCCTGCCCCGAGGACTGCGCCTATTGCCCCCAGTCCGTCCACCACAACACCTTCGTCGAGGCCGAGGCCCTGATGGAGACCGAGACCATCCTCGAGGATGCACGTCGCGCCCGCAACGGCGGGGCTACCCGTTTCTGTATGGGCGCGGCCTGGCGACGCGTGGCTGAGGGTAAGCAGTTCGACAGCGTCCTTGCTACGGTTCGCGGGGTCAAGGACCTCGGCCTCGAGGTCTGCTGTACTCTAGGCATGGTTACCGAGCCCCAGGCCATCCGCCTCAAGGACGCTGGCTGCGACGTCTACAACCATAACCTCGACACCTCCCGCGAGCATTACTCCAAGATCATCACCACGCGCACCTACGACGACCGTCTCCAGACCTTGTCAAATGTACGGAAGGCCGGCCTCGAGGTCTGCTCCGGTGGCATCATCGGGATGGGTGAGACGGTCGACGACCGGCTCAAGATGCTCGTCGAGCTCGCCTCGCTCGACCCCCAGCCCGATTCCGTACCCATCAATGCGTTGGTCGCGGTCGAGGGGACGCCCCTCGCCGGACGCCGCTTCGTCGATTCCGTCGAGTTCGTACGCACTATCGCCGTCGCCCGCATCCTCATGCCCAAGGCCATGGTCCGGCTCTCTGCTGGCCGCGCCAACATGAGCGACGAGACTCAGGCTCTCTGCTACCTTGCCGGCGCCAACTCCATCTTCCTCGGCGAGAAGCTCCTCACTACCGGTAACCCCGACATCGAAGAGGACATGAACCTGATGCGCCGCCTCGGCCTGCATCCCCTCCACCCCGACGAGGCTCGCCGCATTCATCGCGGCGAGATCTCACCCAGCCAAGCCCAGCCAGCCCCATGGCCTAAGCCCGAGGAACTCGCACCCGTCGCCGCCGATGGTGACGCCGAGGGCTGCGGTTCAGGCTGCGGCTGTAAGGGTTAATCTCTCTTGGCCACAATCTTCGTCACCGGCTCTGACACCGGCGTGGGCAAGACCCGCGTCGCCGGTTGGATCGCACGCTCCCTCGCTGCATCTGGATCAGTGCAGGTGATCAAGCCCGTCGAGTCTGGTGCGGCCTCTGATCGTCCAGCCGATGCGCCGACCGCCGCTGGCCACTGGGCCTCCGCCCATACCCTCGTCTCTCTACCGCTACCTCTCGCCCCTCTCGCCGCCGCTGCCGCCGCCGGTGTCAGCCTGAGTCTCGATGACCTGCTGGATCGTCTGGCTGCCTTGCCCGCCGCCGATCATCGGGTCATCGAGGGGGCTGGCGGTATCGCTGTCCCCATTGATCCCGATGGTCGCGACTGGGCCGACTTCGCCGCGGCGATACACCCGGATCTCGTGGTCCTCGTGGTCGAGGACCGCCTCGGCGCCATTAACCAGGCGCGGCTCGCCTCGGATTATCTCCTCGCCCGCCTGCCCAAGGGCAAGGTCGCCATCTGGCTCAATGCCGCGGGCAAGCCCTGCGAGATGTCAGTCGCCCGCGCCAACCGCGAGGGTATCGCCGCCTCCGGACTTCGACTTGCCGGCGAGTCTGATTTCGGAGACAGCCAACCCCGCAATCTTAACCTCTCATGAGCGCTGGCCTCCTCGCTCGCCTCCGCGCTGCCCTTCTCGAGCGCGATGCCCTTGGTCTTCTTCGGCGTACTCTGCCACGTGCCTCCGACGACCAGCGCGTCAACCTCGCGGACAATGACTACCTCGCCCTCTCGCGCGACCCAGCCGTCATCGCGGCCGCCAATGCGGCTCTGCTCACCTGGGGCGCCTCTGCCGCGGCCTCGCCCCTCGTCACAGGCTACACCGCGCTCCACGCGGAACTCGAGGCCACGCTCGCCGACTGGCATCGCTATCCCCACGCGCTGGTGATGAACTCTGGTTTCGCCGCCAATGGTGCGGTGCTCGGTGGCTTGCCGAGGGCGGGCGACCTCGTCCTCGCCGACCGTCTCATCCATGCCAGCATGATCGAGGGCATCCTGCGCTCTGGCGCGAGGTTTCGTCGTTTCGCCCATAACGACCTCGACGCGCTCGAGCTCCTGCTGGCCGAGCATGCTGGCCATACCGGCGAGGTCTTCGTCGCCACCGAGAGCGTTTACTCAATGGATGGCGATGCGCCCGATCTCGCCCGGCTTGCCGCCCTGCGCGATCGTCACGGCTTTACCTGGGTGCTGGACGAAGCCCATGCCACTGGCTGGCACGGCGAGACGGGTTCTGGCCTGCAAGAAGAACAGGGTGTGGCTGGTGCAGCCGACATTGTTATCGGTACCCTTGGCAAGGGCCTAGGCTCACAGGGAGCCTATGTGCTCAGCCGTCATCCTGAGGTTCGTGAGACTTTGGTTAACTTCGCCGGCGAGTTTGTCTACTCGACGCACCTCGCGCCCGCCGCTGCCGCTGCCGCGCTCGCCGCTATTGGCCTTTGTCGCAGCCTAGGCGATGCCCGCCACGGCCTGCATCAAATGTCACGCGAGTGGCGCCAGGGTCTCTGCGAGGCCGGCTTCGCCGTTCCCCACGGACACTCGCCCATCATTCCCCTCGTGCTCGGTTCCCCCGAGCGCACGCTGCGTGCCGCCACAGCCCTACGTGCTGCCGGCTTCCTCGTCTCCGCTATCCGCCCGCCCACCGTGCCCGCGGGTACTTCGAGGTTACGGATCTCCCTCCGACGTGGCCTCAGTGAGCTCGATCGCGAAGGATTCCTCTCCGTGCTGAAGGGAGCCGCCTTATGATCATCGGCTGGATAGGCGGATGGGGAATCTCCCCGGCCGAGCTTCAGCCCCATGCCGAGGCCCATGCGCCCGGCTCTCGGCATGTTCTGCTGGCACCTGTCGCTGGTTCCGCTGAGGCCGCCGCGGACTGCGATGCGATTGTCGCCTGGTCGCTCGGCGCCCGTCGCCTACTTGAGCTGGCCGCCCAAGGGGGACGACCTTTCCCACCGCGCGTCCTCCTCCTCGCCCCCTTCACCTCCTTCTGCTCAGAGGATGGCGCCTGCGGTAAGGCCTCGCGCACGCAGGTTCGCTGGCTCCGTCGCCAACTGCGACAAGATCCTCTCGCCGCCCTCGCCGATTTCCGTCTTCGCGCTGGCCTACCTGCGGCGCCTATCACCGATGAGCTCCCTTACGCACTCGAGCTCCTCGAGGAGGGTCTTGATCGTCTCGAGGAGCCAGCAGGAGCTGGATTGATCGCCTTTGCTCGACGCGGCCTGCCTCCGGGATGGGAGGCCTATGTTGGTGACAGCGACTCTTTGCTCTCGGCCGAAGGCGTGGCCGATGCGATCAAGGGCTGCGCCATCGTCGAGGGCGCTGGCCATGCCCTCGCCGATTTTCTCGGCAACCCGGAGGTGACCCATGCGCTTTGAGGAGAAGGCCAGCGAGTACCAGGCCCATGCCACGCCCCAGCGTCGCCTTGCCGAGGCCCTCGCGTCTTTCGCACCCTTCTCCAAGGGGCAACGTGTGACCGAGCTCGGTGCCGGCACCGGCTTCCTCACCAAGGCTCTGCTTGCTCAGGGCGCGGTTGTCGATGCCTCCGACGCCTCCCCTGCCATGGTGTCAGAGGGTAGCCGTGCCGCACCCTCCGCCATCTGGTCGGTGCAAGATGCCTTTGGTGAGATCTTCCCCGCCCACAACCTCGCCAGCAGCGGCATGCTACAATGGGCACCGGACCCAGTCGCCGTGCTGCGTCGCTGGCGCGAGGCCATCCACGAGGGAGGACGTCTCCTCTTGGGTGTGCCCTGCGAGCC
>JBFZFD010000093.1:0-4240 GCA_041306485.1 Opitutia bacterium
GGTATAGCCCCAGGGGAGTCCTTTCATTCCCATAAAATCTCTCGTCTTAAATCTGAATTACGGGACGAGCGAAGCGAGTTGTGCCACCTGTCACCTGTCACCGATGAGATTCTGGCTCTAGCTTGGATGGCCTCGCTGCGTTCGTTGCCGCAAGCACTCCTCACTACCGCCACCGCCTACCTATTCCCCTCACTTAACCCGAACCCCATTCCCATTCTTTATCCCCTCACCCCAAATCCAGCGGCCCATCGACGCAGAGGCGGGGATTGCCAAAGGTAGGCGCGGTACGACCGAAGGCGCGAGCGATGGAAAGGAGGAGACGGTTGTGGGGAGCGTTCCGGTATTTGAGGGCGCGCCCGGTGCGGAAGCCGAGGCCGCCTCCGACGAGCACGAAGGGGATATCCTCGAGGGTGTGGCTGTTGCCCTTCCCGAGCTCATTGGTCCAGACAATCGTGGTGTTATCGAGCAGGTTACCTTGCCCAGAGGGATCGGGTGTCTCCTGCAGCCGCTTGGCGAGGTGGGCAACCTGTTCAGCGAACCAGACATTGATCTTGGTAAGCTTGTCGACGGAACCCGTGTTGAGATCGGGGTCGTGGGAGAGCTCATGGTGACCTTCCTCGACGCCGACCCAACGCATGCGGGCGTTGCCGACGGAATTGGTGAACTGAAAGGTGGCGACGCGGGTGAGGTCGTTGGAGAAGGCGCTGATGAGGAGCTCGGTTTGCATGCGCGTGACCTCCGGGATGGCGTCATTCTCGAGGGCGAGGCCGGACCGGGGAGGCTGGGGAACCTTGACGGCAGCGGCCTTCGATTGGTCGCGAAGGTCGCGCTCGAGCGAACGGAGGGAAGTGGCGTGACGGTCGAGGAGAGCGCGGTCGGCCGGGTCGGCCGCGCGGCTGGCTACGGCGAGGTCTCCGCGCAGGCCATCGAGCACGGAGACGATGCTCTCGGCGTCCTTGTTGCGCCCATAGAGGCGGTCAAAGAGCGCGTAAGGGCTTGAGACCGGCGCGAGCGGCTGGTTCGGGCCGAAGTAGCTCCAGCGGGTCCAGGGATCGGCGCGGTTGGGCACGCCGACGCCAATTTCAAGAGAGCCGTGGCGGGTGCGAGTCGTGGGCTGAGACTGGAGATGTCGGGCGAGTTCCTGGTCAAGAGAAGGTCCACTTGCCCAGCCGGCGGGGGCGCCGCCGCCGCCCATGATATTGCCAGGGAAGAGTTCGATGCCGGTGAGGAGGCAGCTCATGCCGCGCATATGTGAGTCGCCGTCGCCCCGAACGCTATTGCTGATGCCCTTGAGCGTGAGGAGGCGATCTTTGAAGGGAGCAAGTGGCCGGAGGATGGGCTTAAGTTTGAAATTTGCGCCTTCCTCGTCGGGCCAGAATGCGGACGGGACGGTGCCGTTGGGAGTGAAGAGGAAGAGGACGCGCCGGGGGCGAGGCGCGGGGTTGTCAGCGCCAAGGCGAGCGCTGCCGAGCAAGGGGAGCAGGGCAGCGGAAAGGCCGAGCCGACGGAGGAAGTCGCGGCGGTGTTGGAGGGTCATCGGGAAGAGGGCTTGGCGGGGTCGTGGAGGGCGGCGAAGGTGGCGATCTCGACGGCGAGATGGCGCACGTGGAGGCGGTCGGCGCGGAAACGATCGCCGAGGCGGCGCAGGGTGTCGGGACCATAGGCACCGGGCTCCTGTTTGACGAGTGAGTGGAAGAGGCTGAGAACGAAGCCTTCCTGACCGCCAGGATTGTCAGCAGCATGTACGGCAACGTCACGCGCTCCGCTCAGGCGATGAGTGGCGCCGGAGGCGTCGGTGTACTCAGCGCGGTCATCAATGGGCTTGGCGTTATCGGTCGCACGGAGCCGCCCGACAGCATCGAAGCGCTCGAAGCTAAAGCCGAGCGGGTTGATGGTGACGTGACAGGACATACAAGCAGGCTTGCTGGTGAGCTGGGAGACCTTCTCGCGCATGGTCAGGGAAGGATCAAAGGAGTCGTCCATGAAGGCGATGGCCATGGGCGGCGGGCGCAGCGTGCGGCCGAGGATGCTGCGGGTGACGAAGACGCCGCGGTGGATGGGCGACGTAGACTTATGGTAGGCGAAGGCGGAAAGCAGGTAGGGATGGGTGAGGACGCCAGCACGCAGACCGGGATCGAGGCGGACAGGATGAAAGCCACCGTCATCTGGGACTTGCTGTCCGTAGTAGGCCGCAAGCCGGCGGTTCATCGGCAGGGATTCATCGAGCAAGAGCCGGCGGTAGTCGGAGGTCTCGGACCAGACAATGTCCTCAACAAAACGGTCGAGGGAGGCACGCAGATCAGCGACCACGGTAGCGTCGAAACCGGGATGGGCTTTGGGGTCCTTGCTGATCTCAGCATCGACCTCAACATGCAGCCAACGGTGAAGGGAGACGCGCAACTTGGCGCGCGCCCGATGGTCGGCCATCATCCTGCGAGCATGGGCGCGGACTTGGTCCGGGGTGGCAAGCTCGCCTTTGGCGGCGGCGGCTAGGAGGGGTGCGTCGGGCAGGGAATCCCAAAGGGCGAGGGCAAGGCGAGAAGCCACGGCATAGCCGTCGGAGCCGCTCACCTCGGGGTAGAGGAAATGGGGAGAGGAGAAGATATGGACGAGGGCGCGACGAGCAGCGAGTTCGGGGCTACTGGACTCCGTGAAGAGGCGCTCGATGGGCGCGCGTCGGGCGGCATCGAGAGGACGTCGGTAAGCGCGTTCGGCGACCCGCAGACAGAATTCTCTCAACCGGGGAGCGCGCCCGGGGTCGCCGAGTTTGTAACCGGCGTAACTGGGAAGCATGGGCTCGAGGCGGTCGGCAGCGAGCAGGGCGCTGCGAGCCATGGCATCGACCCATTCGCGGGTGACGCCGGTGCCGCGCTCGTAGCCCAGGCTAGCGTCGTCGGCCGGCAACTCGATATCGACGATGTCGGTGCGGGTGGCGACGTGGGGCGAGAGAAATTCCCGCGGGATGGGGGACCAGACACCGCCTGGGGGACGCCACTCGAGACGCAGCGAGGCGGTCTTGTCCTTGAACTTAAAGAAATTGAGACGGAGCGGGTACCAACGTCCCCCGAGCAGATGGACGTGAGCCTCGGCGGAGCGAGCCTTGCCCGAGCTCACATCGAGGTCGATGGTCGGGGTGCGGCCGAGCGGCCCTTCTTCCGCCACGGTCGGCTCGTGCGCGGCGGCGGTGGTATTGACATAAAACCGGGCGCCATTGGGCGTGGTGATTCGGAATCCGTGCGACCCAGTGTCCGGAGCGAAGATCGAACCCGTCCAGTCGATGGCGAATTGGTCGGCCTTCATGCCGGGCAGTGGAGGGTTGGCGCCCAGATCTCGATCAACGCTGGGCTCATTGCGTGAGAGCACCTTGCGCGCGTGCTTATTCATGCCGTTAGAGTCATGGTAGGTAACGGACAAACTCCCACGCTCAGTGGGCTGGTGCTCACGGCGGAAGGCGCCGAGCAGGTCAGCGAGGCTCTGCTGGTGCTGGCGGGCGGTCAGATGGGTGAGGGTGACGCGGGGCGGGTGGTTGCGAGCCCGCGCCTCGACGGAATAGAAGGCCCCATGGATATGGGCAGCGACTGCATCGGCCTCGGCCTTGGACAACGAACCTGGGTTATCCTCGGGCATCTCGTTCTGGATGTAACGGGCGAGAGCGGGGATACCCTTCTCGCCGTACAGGGCTTCGTCAGCCTTGCCAGCCACGCCTTCACCAGCGGGGCCGTGGCAAGAGGCGCAATCCTGCCGATAGATGGCGGATGCCTCACGAGGCCCGAGGACGGGCTCCGCCCAGCGGCGCGGAGCGAGCAGGGCGGCGAGAGCCAACGCCCCGAGGAGGGCAGCGATAAGGGGTAACCGTCGCACATAAGAATGACCCCTCGGACGAAGCAGGGTTCCGTCAAATCAGCCCGGCCTCGCCAAAGCTAAACCAACCCTTGGCGGAAGGATCGGCCTCGGGGCGTCCCACCACGACATGGTCGAGGAGCTCGACTCCCACCACGCGGCCGGCCTCCGCCAACTGGCGCGTGACAGCACGGTCGGCATGGCTCGGGGCGGGGTCGCCACTCGGGTGGTTGTGAGCGACAATGACGGCGGAGGCCGCATGGCGTAGGGCCTGACGAAAAACCTCGCGCGGGTGCAGTAGCGAGCTGGTGGCAGTCCCCGAGCTGATTTCGTGCAAGCCGAGTAGCCTATTGCGACGGTTCAGGCAGAGCACCCAGCACTTCTCGACAGTCAGGCCAGC